>JAQTNG010000041.1 GCA_028714015.1 Elusimicrobiota bacterium
GTGCCCAGCGGGCCGCTGAAGACGGTCACCGAGATGCTCGCGTCCCAGGGCTTCGCGTCCGACTGCGACGCCGTCATCATCAACAGCCTACAGCCGGCGGCGCTCATCGCGGCCAAGGCCGCGCGCAAGCCGACCGTCCTGGGCATGATCGAGTCCTACGCCGGCGCCTCTCCCGACGCGCTCGCCGAGGTCAAGCGCCTGGCGGCGGACGCGGACCTCCTTCTGCTGCCGAGCCGCCACATGGCCGGGCTCGTCGCCGGCTGGGGCGTGCCGGCTAGCCGCCTGCGCGTCATTCCCTACGCGTACGACCAGATCTTCGCCCAGCAGATCGCGCTCGTGACGGTGCGCTCGTCGCGCGCGCGAGGCTTTACCGTCGTCACCGCGGGGGTCATCGACGAGGCGTCGCTCTCCGGCTTTGAAACGGTGCTGTCCGGCGTCTCGCGCCTGCGCATGGACGTCCACGTCACCGTCATCGGCGACGGCCCGGCCCTGCCCGCGCTGAAGGAGCGCGCGCAGGCCCTGATGCTCGGAGAACGCGTGACCTTCCTCGGCGACCTGCCCCACCCGAAGAAGATGGAGTACTTCCGCTCGGCGAAAGCCTTCGTCGAGCCCACCGGCCGGCAGGGCTTCCCCTCGCTCGCGCTCCACGCCTTGTCCGAAGGCTGCCCCGTGCTCGGCGTGCGCGCGGGGGCCCTGCCCGAGTTCATCCGCGACGGCGAGAACGGACTGCTCTTCGCCCCGGGCGACGCCGCGGGCCTGGCCGAGCACATCATCACCCTGAACACGACGCCCGGCCTGTCCCTGCGGCTGATCGCCGAGGGCGTGCGCACCGTCGAGCGCCACTCGTGGGACGCCACCGCCGCCGCCGCGCTCGACGCCGTCGAGACGCTCGGGGTGAAGGCGTCATGACCAAGCATACGCGCGGAAATGGTCGCGTCCATCGCCGTAGGGAGCGACCATGATCTGCGCGCTGCTCGTCGATCCCGCCGACAGCATCGACTTCCCCGACAACGAGGCCGAGGTCCTCGGCCGCCCGCTCGCGGCCTATCCGCTGCTCGCGGCCAAGGGCTCCGAGCAGGCCCGCCGCCTGTACGCGCAGACGACGTCCCAGCCGGTGCGCCGCATCGCCTCCCAGCTGGGTGCGATCATCATCGATCCCCCGCCCTCGCCCGAGGACGGCCCTCGCCCGACCGAGACGGCGCGCGTGCTGTCGGGCTACCGGCAGATCGTCGAAGACCTGAAGGCCGAGAAGGGCGAGCTCGAGCTTCTCGTGCTCCTGTTCGCGAACACCGGCGCGGTCAACACCGCGCTCATCGACGCGGGCGTGCGCGCCCTGCTCGACGACCCGACCCTCGACTCCGCCGCGACCGTCTCGCAGTACGACCGCTGGAACCCGCGCCGCGCGTTCCGCGAGGCCGCCGACGGCCGTCTCGTCCCCTACGCCGAGTGCCTTCCCGAGACCGGAACGCCCTGGTTTCCCGACTGGGGCGCGGCCGTCCTGCGCCCGCGCGTCCTCGACGCCCTGAAGCCCGACGCCGCCGACCTCTCCTGGCTCGGCGAGAAAATCCTCCCGCTCAAGCAGGTCGGCGGCGGCCCCGTCGACTACAGCTGGCAGGTGCCGAAGATGGAGTATTGGCTCAAGAAGCAGGGCGTGCGCGACTCGCCGCGCCCCGAGCCGATGCAGAAGCTCGCCCCCGCCCCGAAGCCCGACCGCCGCTAGCATGCGCGTCCCCCGGCTCCTCGCCTTCAGCCTGGCGCTCGGCGGCCTGCGCGACCCGCGCCTGTTCGCCGTCGCCGGCGCCGCCGCCTGGGCCGCCGTCTGGCTCGAGCGGCCGGCCCTCGGCCCCGCGGCGGCGTGGCTTCCCTGGCTCGGCTGGGCCCTGATCTCGGCGCTCGCCTCCGCCCAGCCTCTCGCCGGCCTGCCGGTGATCGCGCGTTGGTCCGCCGTGCTGGCGTGCGCGTCGCTGGCGGCCTCGTGGGCGGCGCGCGAGCGCGAGGAATGGCTCAAGTCGCTTCTCCTCGTCGCCGCGGGCCTGGCGGTCGCCGCCCTCGCCACCGGCGCCGGGCGCGGCTTTCGCAACGCCATGACGGGCCTGATACCGCCCTACTACAACTACACGGCCTTCGTTCTGTCGGCGGCGGCCGCCGCCGCCGCGGCATGGGCGCTTCATCCGCGCGGAGCCCGAGGCACCGACCGGAAGGCCGCCGCGGGACTTTGCGCGCTCGCCCTCCTCTGCGTCATACTCGCGCGCTCGCGCGGGGCGTGGCTGGGGTTGGGCGCCGCCGCCGCCCTCTGGTCGGCCCGCCGTTGGGGGGCGCGAGCCTTGGCCGCCGGCGTCGTCGCGGCGGCGATTTTCGGCGGCGCGCTCGCCGGGGGCTTCCTGCCGGGCCCCGCCGGAGACATCCTCTTCAAAAAATACCGCGTGCACGCCGAGGCGCGTCCGCGCCTCTGGCGAGCGGCCGCCGCCGTCGCGACGGATCGCCCCTGGCTCGGCACGGGCCCCGGAAGCTTCGCCGTCGGCTTCCGCCTCCATCCCGTGGCGCTCGTGGACGGCGCCGCGAGGTGGGCGATGAGCACGGACTACGCGCACAGCGAGCCGCTCCAGGCCGCGGCCGAGACCGGCTGGGCGGGCCTCATACTGTGGCTGTTCGGCGCGGGCGCGGCTCTGCTCGCGCTGCTGCGGCGCTCGGACGACGATCCCGTGCGCGAAGCCGCCGCCGCCGCCGCCGCCGCGATGACCGCCCAGCTCGCTGTCGACAACATGCTTCAGATTCCCGCTCTGTCCGCTTTGTGGCTGACCGCCCTGGCGCTCGCCGCCGCGCCGGCCGTCACGAAGCGGCGGCCGTGGCCTCGCGCGGCCGTTCTCGCGGCCGCGGCCCTCGCCGTGCTCTCGTGGATCCCAAGGACGCTCGCAGCCGCCTCGCCTGCGCGCGCCGCCGCGCTGTTTCCGGCCGAGCCCGGCCCGCGCGAGGACCTGGCCTACGAAGCCATGGCCGCGGGAAAATCCGCCGAGGCGGATGCGCACTGGACGGCGGCGCAACGACTCGAGCCCTTCAACGCGATCTATCCCTGGCGCCGCGCGCAGATCGCCGGCGCGTTGGGCCGCTGGGAGCAGGCCGAGCTCCTCGCCGCGCGCGCGATCGAGCTCGAGCCGGGCTTCATGGTCGCGCGCCTTCTGCGTGCGGAGGCTTTGGTCCGCCTCACGCGCGCCCCGGAGGCTCGCGCCGAACTCGACGAGTTCCTCAAGGTTCGCGCCGGACGCGAGATAACCGGGCGGTACTCGGGCTATGAAAAGACCGTATTCCTGTTCGAGCGGCGCGACTACGACCGCGTCGCGGCCCTCGCGGGCCGCCCGCCGCTCTAGGCCCGCTGCTTGAGGTAGAAGGTGAGGATGTGCGCGACCGACATGTGCATATCCTCGATCACGCCGTACTGATCGCTCGGAATCAGCAGAACCTCGTCCGACAAGCTCTTGAGCCGTCCCCCGTCGAAGCCGAGCAAAGACACGACGCGCGCGCCGCGTTTGCGAGCGAGCTTGGCGGCGGCGACGAGGTTCGCGGAGTTGCCGCTGCCGCTGATCAGGACGACGACGTCGTCCTTGGCGACGACGTTCTCGAGCTGGCGTGAAAAAGTCTCGTCGAAGGACAGGTCGTTGCCGATCGCGGTCATGAAGGCCGTGTTGTCCGACAGGGAGACGCACTTGAGGGGCTTGGCTCCCTTGCGCGACGCGGTCTTGCCGAAGTCGCAGCCGACGTGCGCCGCGCTCGCGGCCGAGCCGCCGTTGCCGCACACCCAGACGAAGCGCCCCGCGGCCTGCGCGCGCTCGACGACGGCCGCCGCCTTCGCGAGCGCCGTCAGGTCCAGCCGGTTCCACTGCTCGATGGCCCGCTCGCGATACCAGTTCGCGAAGGCCTTGACGTCGAGTCCGCCGGGGCCGGTGACGTGCGTGGCGCCGGGCTTGGTTCCTCGGATTTTCCTCATGGCCGTGATTTTAGCATTCCCTCGACTTGGTCGCAGACATGCGCGGCGAACGGCATCGCGCAGGTAAATCCCGGCGAGACGGCGTTGAGCACGTGCATGGACCCGGAGTCGCCTTCCAGAAGGAAGTCCATCACGAGCGTCTTTTTCTCCACGTCCATCAGCTGGGCGCGTATGCCGGGCTTGCCCCAGCGGCGATAATCGGACGCTTTGACGCCGTCGGCCAGCCGCCCGGCCAAGGACACCATCACGCCCTTGAAGTTCTTTTGAATTTCTTCCCACGCGAGGCGCCGGAAATCGAACCCCGAGGCGAGGAAGAGGCCCGCCTGGCGGCGGACGATCTCGGCCAGCTCGGACGCCGAGAACCCGGCGAGCCCGCCGTAGTTCTCGCGCCACAACGCCGGGATCGCGGTCGGGCCGATCTTCACGCGGCCGTCCACGGTGACCGTGAAGTGCACGCCCAAAAAAGGATTGCGGATGTCCGGCACGGGATAGACGTGCGCGCGGAAGGCTCCCGCGGGCTCCTCCGAGTAAAGATAGAGTCCCTTGAACGGCAGGATCCGGTAGCGCTCGGAGAAGCCGTAGTCGCGGGCGACCCGGTCGGCGTACAGGCCGGCCGCGTTCACCACATAGCCCGCCTCGATCGCGCCGGCCGAAGTGCGCACGACCCGCCCGGAGCGTCCCATGTACGCCGTGTTCCAGCGAAGATCGACGCCCTCGCGAGCCGCGTCGGCCGCGAGCGCCGCGAGGCACGCCGCCGGATCGACGACCGCGGTGGACGGAGAGAACAGGGCTCGCCCGAGCGTTTTGGCGCGCGGCTCGATGTCGCGCGCCTGCTTCTCGTCTAGGAGTTCGACGGGCACCCCGTTGGCCCGGCCGCGCTTGAGCAGCTCGTCGAGCACGGGCACATCCTCCGGGCGCGAGGCCACCACGAGCTTGCCGCAGGCGCGCAGCGGCAGCCCCCGTTCCCGGCAGTAGGCGGTCCAGGCGAGGTTGCCGGCGCGCGTGAAGCGCGCCTTCAGGCTGTCGGCCGTGTAGTAGAAGCCCGCGTGAAGGACGCCACTGTTGCGGCCGCTGGAGTGGCGGGCGGGGCCGTCCTCCTTGTCCAGAAGGGCGACCGACGAGTCCGGCCGCCGCCGCTTGAGCTCCCGAGCGATGGACAGACCGACCACTCCGCCGCCGACGACGACGAAATCCCGCGTCTCCATCGCGCGATTCTACCTTAATCACCGCGTTGATTCGAACGAGGGGAATATTGTTCAATGTATGAACAATAGCCCCCATGGAACCCGTCATCGTCGTCGTCGGCGCGGGACAGCTCGGAAGCCGCCACCTGCAAGCCCTGGCCCTCATGCCCGGCCCCGTCCGCCTTTTCGTCCTCGAGCCGTCGGCCGAAGCGAGGGCCCGGGCCGAAAGCCGCTACGCCGAGGTCAGGACGCCCTCCTCTCCCCTGCCCCGCTTTCTCGACCATGCATCCGAGCTGCCCGCCGTCATCGACGCGGCCGTCATCGCGACCAATGCCGACGCGCGCCTCGCCGCGCTGAAAACCCTGCTGAACGGACGCCGGGTGCGGCACGTCATCCTCGAGAAGGTTCTGTTTCCGACGGTCGCCGAGCTCGACGAGGCCGGGGACCTGCTGGACCGCGCCACGGCCCAGGCCTGGGTCAATTGCCCGCGACGCCTGTGGCCGGTTTACCGGGAAATGAAGGCCCTGCTCGGCGGAAAAGGACCGCTCACGCTGGACGTGGCGGGACCTCAGTGGGGATTGGGTTCCAACGCCGTCCACTTTCTCGATCTTTTCCAATACCTGACGGGAACCACGCCGGACCTGGACGCGAGCGGGCTCGACGCCGAACCAGTGGCCTCCAAGCGCCCGGGATTCCTGGAATTGACCGGGACCTTGCGCGGCTCCTCTCCGGCGGGCGCCCTGAGCCTGACCTCCACTGCGGCGGGCTTGGGACCGGTGCGCGTCCGGATCGACGCCCCGGGCATTTCCCGGGAGATCGACGAGGCGGGCTGCGGCGTGCCGCAGAGCCGGCTGACTCACCTCCCGGTCCAGGACCTCCTCGCGACCGGCGCTTGCGGCTTGACCCCCTACAAGGATTCAGCCGAGCTTCACCGCCGGCTGCTGCCCGCCTACCTCGCGCATTTCCGGCGCCGCAGCCCGGAGACGGTGGCCTGCCCCATCACATGAGAAACGAGATATTGATCGTCGGAGCCGGCCCGATGGCCCGCGCCTACGCCAAGGTCCTCGCGGCGGAAGGCAAAACCTTCCTCGCCGTCTCGCGCGGAGAAGCCAAGGCCCTCGAGTTCGAGAAGGAGACCGGCGTGCGCCCCTTCGCGGGAGGGCTCGACGCCTGGCTGCGCGGCCGCCCCGATGTCCCCCTCGTCGCGATCGCCGCCGTGGGCGTCGACGCTCTCTCCGCCGTCTCCCGGCGCCTGCTCGCCGCCGGCGTCCGCCGTCTTCTCGTGGAGAAGCCGGCCGGCCTGAGCGCCGCCGAGATCCGCGCCGTCGACGCCGCGGCGCGCAAGCGCCGCGCCAAGGTCTTCGTCGCCTACAACCGCCGCTTCCTCGCCTCCTCGGCCGAAGCCCGCCGCCTCATCGTCGAGGACGGCGGACCGTCCTCCTTCCATTTCGAGTTCACGGAATGGGCCGACCGCGTGGAGAAAAGCCCGAACACGCCCGCGGTCAAGCGCGCCTGGGTCCTGGCCAACTCCTCGCACGTGATCGACCTGGCCTTCTTCCTCGGCGGCGCGCCCAAGAGCCTGTCGGCGACGACCGCGGGCCGCCTGCCCTGGCATCCTTCCGCCGCGGTCTTCGCCGGCTCGGGCCTGGCGGAAGGCGGGGTCCCGTTCTCCTACCACGCCGATTGGCTGGCGCCGGGACGATGGGGCGTGGAGATCATGACGCGCCGCCGCCGCCTCGTTCTGCGCCCGCTCGAGCAGCTTTGGTCCCAGATGCCCGGCCAGCTCGCCCCCTCCCAGGTCCCTCTCGACGACGCCGACGATCGCCTCTTCAAGCCCGGCCTGAGGCGGCTCGTCCGCGCCTTCCTGACCAATGGAAAGGGCCTCCCGACCGTTTCGGAACAGGTAGAATTGGCTCGCCGGGTGGAAAAGATCGCCGCGCCCAAAAGGAAACCATGAGCAAGCCCTGTCTCGTCTGCGAAAATCCGATCGAAGCGTTCGTCGATTACGGCCGCATGCCCATCGCCAACGGCTTTCTGAAAAAGGAAGACTTCCCCAACGAATACTTCTTCCGCCTGCACGCGGGCTTCTGCCCTAAGTGCCACATGGTCCAGCTCCTCGAACAGCCCGCGCGCGAGCAGATGTTCCACGAGAACTACGCCTTCTTCTCCGGCACCTCGAAGAGCATGGCCGTCCACTTCGCCGGCTTCGCCGAGCACGTCCTCAAGGACTTCATCGCGGACTCGAAGGACCCGTTCGTCGTGGAGATGGGCTCCAACGACGGCATCATGCTCCAGAACTTCGCGGCCAAGAACATCCGCCACCTCGGCATCGAGCCCTCGGCCAACGTCGCGAAGGTCGCGGTCGAGCGCGGCATCCGCACGCTGAACGAATTCTTCGACGAGAAGCTCGCCCGCCGGATCGTCGCGGAGAACGGCCAGGCCGACGCGTTCCTGGCGGCCAACGTGACCTGCCACATCCCCTACATCCACTCGATCGCGGCCGGCGTCGCGATCCTGCTCAAGCCCAAGGGCGTGATGATGTTCGAGGACCCCTACCTGGGCGACGTCATCGAAAAGACCTCCTACGACCAGATCTACGACGAGCACGTCTTCGTCTTCTCCCTGCATTCGGTCGCCGCGGCCTTCGGGCGTCACGGCCTCGAGGTCGTCGACGTGGAGCCCCAGACGACGCACGGCGGCTCGATGCGCTACATCCTCGCGCACAAGGGCGCGCGGCCGGTCTCCGAGCGCGTCGGCGCGCTCCTCGCCAAGGAGCTCGCGCTCGGCCTGACGAAGGCCGCGACCTTCGACCAGTTCCGCCGGAACTGCGAGAAGTCCCGCGACGAGCTCAAGGCCCTGCTCGAGCGCTGCAAGAAGGAGGGCAAGCGCGTCGTCGGCTACGCGGCGACCTCCAAGAGCACCACGGTCACCAACTACTGCGGCATCACCCCCGACCTCGTTGAGTTCATCTCCGACACCACGCCCATCAAGCACGGCAAGTTCAGCCCGGGCGTGCACATACCGGTCAAGCCCTACGAGGACTTCAAGGCGCGCTACCCGGACTACGCGCTCCTCTTCGGCTGGAACCACGCCGAGGAGATCGCGGCCAAGGAGCAGGACTTCCGCAAGGCCGGCGGCAAATGGATCCTGTACGTGCCGAAGGTGCACGTCGCCTGATGATTCCCTGCGCCGACCCGAAGGCCCAGTACCTCGCCCATAAGGACGGCATCGACGCGGCCATCCGCCGCGTGCTCGACGGCGGCCGCTACGTCCTGGGCGCCGAGGTCGCGGCCTTCGAGGGTGAGTTCGCGGAGTATCTCGGCGGCGGCCACTGCGTCGGCGTCGGCAGCGGCACCGAGGCCGTTCACCTGGCCCTGGCCGCGCTCGGCGTCGGCCCCGGCGACGAGGTGATCACCGTCTCGCACACGGCCGTGGCGACCGTCGCCGCGATCGAGCTGGCGGGTGCTACGCCCGTGCTCGTGGACGTCGAGCCCGGGACCTACACGATCGATCCCGCGCGCGTCGAAGCGGCGCTCACGCCCAAGACCAAGGCCGTGGTCGCCGTCCACATCTACGGCCATCCCGCCGACCTCGACGCCCTGACCGAGCTGTGCCGCCGCAAGGGCGTGAAGCTCGTCGAGGACTGCGCCCAATCCCACGGCGCGCGCTGGAAGGGACGCCGCGCCGGGACCTTCGGCGACGCGGCCGCCTTCAGCTTCTATCCGACGAAGAACCTGGGCGCCATCGGAGACGGCGGAGCCGTCTTCTTCAACGACAAGCCCGCCGCGGACAAGGCCCGGCTGCTGCGCGAGTACGGCTGGGCCGAGCGCTACGTCAGCGCCGTCCCCGGCTGGAACAGCAGGCTCGACGAGCTCCAGGCCGCGATCCTGCGCGTGAAGCTCCGCGGCCTCGACGCCGACAACGCCAAGCGCCGGGCCCTGGCCGCCGTCTACCGCCGGGCGCTGGAGGGCTTTCCGGGGCTGCCCGCCGAACGCGCCGGCGCCGAGCCGGTCTATCACCTTTTCGTCGTGACGCACCCCGAGCGCGACGCCCTCAAGGCGTTCCTGCAGGAGCGCGGCGTGGGCACGATGATCCACTACCCGATGCCCATCCATCTCCAGCCGGCCTACAAGGGGCGCGTCGCCGTTCGCGGCGCGATGGCCGTCACCGAGCGCGCCGCGCGCGAGGTGCTGTCCCTGCCGATGTTCCCCGAATTACCCGAAGCCGACGCCCGCCAAGCCGCACAGGCGCTGGCGTCCTTTGCGGCCCTGCCGGAGGGAAAGTGATGGACTCCGGCCCCATGGACCTCAGGAACCGGTATCGAGGAAAGACCGTCGTGATCACCGGAGCTTCCGGCTACATCGCCTCCGCGCTCGTCGAGCGGCTTGCCGGCGTCGCGGCGAAAGTCATCCGGGTCTCACGCGGAGCCCTGCCGCCGCTTCCCGGATGCACGGATCTCGCCGGAGACGTCGCGGAATCCGAGACATGGCGCCGCGTCCTTCCCGGCGCCGATTCCGTATTCCACCTCGCCGCGCAGACAAGCTTCTACAAGTCCGCCGAGGACCCCGATGCCGACTTCCGGGCCAACGTCATTCCGATGCGCCATCTGCTGGAGACCTGCCGGAAAGAGGGATTCAAGCCCTTCATCATCTTCTCAGGATCCACGACCGAGGCGGGATTGCCGTTGACCACTCCCATCGACGAGAGCCACCCGGACGCGCCGATCACCGTCTACGATCTGCACAAGCTCCTATCCGAAAAGCTCCTTGAAGGCTATGCCCGGCAAGGGTACGCGCGCGGAACGACCCTCCGGCTGTCCAACGTGTACGGACCCGGGCCGAAATCCAGCTCCTCCGACCGAGGCATCCTGAATGCGATGATCGCCCGCGCGCTGCGCGGCGACCGGCTGACGGTCTACGGATCCGGCGAGCCCGTGCGCGACTATCTCTACATCGACGACATGGCCGCCGCCTTCCTCGCCGCCGGCTGCGGGGCCGAGGCCCTGAATGGCCGTCACTTCGTCATGGGCTCGGGGCGGGGAATGAGCCTGCGCGAAACCTTCCGGCTCGTCGCCGCGCGGGTCCAGGCCCGAACCGGGCGCACGGTCGAGGTCGCTTCGGTTCCCGAGCCCGCCGGCCTGTCGCCGATCGAGTCCCGCCGTTTCGTCGCGGATGCCTCCGCCTTCCGGAAGGCGACCGGTTGGGCGCCAGCGGTCTCGCTCGAGGCCGGCATCGATCTCGCCATCGATTTTGCCGTCGCCGCACAAGGAGTCGCATGAAAGCCAAGCGCAAGAAGATTCGCCTGAACCTGGGCTGCGGGGGCCGCCCCCTGCCCGGCTTCGTCAACGTCGACCAGGACGACCTGGCCGCGCTCAAGCGCCGCTACCCGGGGCAGAAATTCCCCAAAGGGGTCGTCGTGCGGAGCTATGACATCTTCGCCCTGCCGTACGCCGACGGCGCGGTCGACGAGGTGCGCTGCGACTCGCTCGTCGAGCACCTCTCGTTCAAGGAGGAGCCACGGTTCTTCAACGAAGTGCGCCGCGTGCTCAAGCCGGGCGGCGTCTTTCGCT
Source organism: Elusimicrobiota bacterium (assembly GCA_028714015.1). GTDB lineage: Bacteria > Elusimicrobiota > Elusimicrobia > UBA1565 > UBA9628 > GWA2-66-18. The sequence goes on from JAQTNG010000041.1 coordinate 10,736, forward strand.
TCGCCACGCCGGATTTCGAGGCAACCGTGCGCCGATGGCTCAAGGCCAAGGACGACTGGCGAGATTTCTTCCGCGACGACGAAGCGGCCATCAAGTCGCATCACTGGTTCGGCGTGGGCTCCTACTCCTTGAACCACCGATGGGGATACCTCACGGCCTCCATATTCGGCAGCCAGAACGGCGAGGGCCAGTTCCACAAGAACGCCTACACCGCGGGAAAAATCCGCGCGATGCTCAAGCGCCTGGGCTTCACCGCACCGAAGATTCGCCGCTTTCGCTGGAAGGGCGACCGGGAGACCATGCTGGAGGTCGTCGCCAGGAAGGCCGCCGGGTGAGAATATCATGACCGCTCCTTCGCGCGCGATGCTCGACGCCGTCAAGATCGCGAGCATCCGCAATGCCACGGACGTCAACGGGAGCCTCGGCTTCATCGAGGGCGGGCGCGACGTGCCTTTCCAGATCGCTCGCGCCTTCTTCGTCTACGGCGTGCACGCCGGAGACATACGCGGACAGCATGCGCACAAGCGCTGCCACCAGTTCTTGATCTGCGTGCACGGGAAGGTCGAGGTGACCTGCGACGACGGCGAAGGAAAGAAAACCTTCGTCCTCGATTCACCCCTGAAGGGAATCCACATCCCTCCGTCGATCTGGGCCGAGCAGCGATACGCTTCCAGCGAGACGATGCTGATGGTGCTCGCCGACCGGCTGTTTGAGGAGAGCGACTACTTGCGGGACTACGACAAGTTCCTCGAATTCCGGGCAGGAGGCGCGCAATGAAGGTCGTCGTCACGGGGGCCCTCGGCCACATCGGTTCGCGTCTCATCCGCGCCCTGCCCGCATGGCACCCGGGCGTCGAAGTGGTCATGATCGACAACATGTCCGCGCAGCGCTACTGCTCCCTCTTCGACCTGCCCTCGGGGGCGCGCTACCGATTCATCGAGGGCGACGTGACAAAAATCGCCCTCGAGCCTCTCTTTGCCGGCGCCGACGCCGTCTTCCATCTGGCAGCCCTCACGAACGCCGCGGGGAGCTTCGAGTTCGCTCAGGAGCTGGAGCGGAATAATTTCACGGCCACGGACCGCGTCGCCCGCGCCTGCCTCGCGGCCAAAGTCCCGCTCGTCTACCTCTCCTCGACGAGCGTGTACGGGACCGCGGCCAAGCAGGTCGACGAAGACTGCACCGAGGAAGAGCTCAAGCCGCAAAGTCCCTACGCGGAGACCAAGCTCAAGGAGGAACGCCTCGTCGCCGAGCTGGTCGGCCAGGGCCTGAAGGCCATCTCCTTCCGCTTCGGCACGATCTTCGGCGTCTCCCCCGGCATGCGGTTCCACACCGCGGTCAACAAGTTCTGCTGGCAGGCGTCCATCGGTCAGCCGATCACGGTCTGGCGCACCGCCTATGATCAGAAGCGGCCGTACCTGGACCTGGAGGACGCGATGCGCGCCTTCGAGCTGGTCCTGCGCCGCCGTCTCTTCGACGGCAGGCTCTACAACGTGCTGACCGCCAACCTGACCGTGCGGCAGATCGTGGACACCATCCGCACCCACGTGCCCGACCCCAAGATCGATTTCGTCGACAGCCGCATCATGAACCAGCTCTCCTACGAGGTCCTCGACCTCCGCTTCCGCGCCCAGGGCTTCACGCCCGCAGGGGACATCAAGCGCGGGGTCGCCGATACGATGAAGATCCTCGAGGGATCGACCGCCGCCCGGGCATGAGCGATCTCACCTTGGTGGTGCCGTTGCGGGGGCGGACGCGATATACCCGGCGCTGGCTCGCGTACGCCGACTCGGAGCGGCTTCCCTTCCGGATACTCCTGGCCGACGGGAGCGCCGAGGAGGACGCGCAGGCTCATCGCGACATGGCGCGCCCCGAGGCCTGGCCCCGCCTCCGGCTCGAGTACCGCCGCTATCCCGAGGACGCGGGGCTTCCGCAGTTCTGGGCGAAGCTCGCCGACGCGCTGGGCCGGGTGTCCACCCCTTTCGCCGCGCTCGTGGATAACGACGACTTCTCCATCGCCTCGGGATTGGAGCGGTGCGTCGCCTTTCTCCGGAAGAACCCGGGCCACTCGGCCTGCGGCGGCCTGGTCGCCGGCATGTCGCTCGGCGCCGGCGGGCCCCGATTCGAGCCACGCCCTTCGCCCGGGAACCTGGACGACGGATCCGCCGCCGAGCGCCTGCGCCGGCATTTCCAAGCCTATCAGGTCACCTGGTACGACCCCGCGCGGCAGGGGCATCTGGCCGGCGTCTTCGCCGAGCTCGCGAAGCGGGGCTTGAGAGACTTCTTCCTGGCGGAACTTCTCGCCAGCCAATTGCTGGCGGCGCGGGGCCCGATACGGAAATTGCCCGACCTGATGCTCGTGCGGCAGTACGATGTGCCCGGCGCGGCGAGCGGGTCGATGCGCCAGGGCGGGCCGCTCGACCGGATGCTGGCGCCGACCTGGTCGGAGGATTTCGGCCGCTTCACCGACGCCCTCGTGGAGGCGCTGTCCGCCGCCGGATGCGACCCCGTCGACGCCCGCTCGCTCGTGCGGGACGGCTATAGGGGTTACATCGAGAAAGGGCTCCGGCGCGGCTCCTCGGGGGCCGCCGGCGCCTCCCGGCTGCGGGCGCTCATCCCCGGCGGGCTGCGCCGCTCCGCGCTTGTGACGCGGGCCAAGAACCGGCGCTGGGCCGGCCCCGAAGGCGTCGCGGCCCTCGAAAGGATTCGCGAGTTTCTCGGGCGGCCGGAGGGGACCCTCGCCGCCTAAACAGCCCGGCGGCCTCGGGTCGAAAAATGGTAAAATCCTCGTCGTGAGCCGCGCCTCAAGCCCCGACCAATCCAGGCATCGTGAAAGGTGAATTGACCATGCGCTATTTCCCCTCGCATCTCCAGATCGAGACGGTGAACAGGCTGTGCAATGCGCGCTGCCCGATGTGCTCCATCCCTTTCGTTCCCGAAAACAAGCCCGACGCCCCGGAAAAGGATTCGTACAAGGGAGTCGCCCGCGCACCCGGCATCATGACCTTGGACACCTTCAAGGCCATCACGACCAAGTTCAAGCCCTACCTCGACGGCATCAAGATTCTCAGCCTTCACGGCTGCGGGGAGCCGCTCCTCGACGGGACGCTGGACCAGAAGATCCGGTTCGCCAAGGAGCTCGGATTCAAAGAGGTCGGCTTCACCTCGAACTGCAACAACCTGAAGAAGGACGTGGCCGAGAGGCTGCTCCAGTCGGGGCTCAACTGCATCATCCCCTCGATCGACGGCGTCACGAAGGAAGTCCACGAAGCGATCCGGCCCGGGATGAACTACGAGCAGATCGTGGAGAACCTCAAGTACTTCATCTCCTACCGCGACAAGCACGACATCAAGTGCAAGGTCCTGGTGCGGATGGTGCGCCAGAAGCTCAACTACGATCAGTGGGATGAGTATCGAGCTTTCTGGTCGAAGTATCTGCGCCCGGAGAAGGGCGATGCCATCCTCGGCATCGACGTCCACAACATCGGCGGGCGCATCGAGGGGTTCGAGCAGATGCAGGTGGCCGACTACCAGGAGAAGATGGCGGAGTACAACAAGCGCTATCAGGAATCCAACGCCGACATGTGCCCGGACCTCTTCCACCGCCTGAGCATCTTCGTCTCGGGCGACGTCGCGCTGTGCAGCGCCGACCAGTCGTCGTATTTCAACCTGGGCAGCGTGCTCGAGAAGGACCCCGTCGACATCTTCAACAACGAGATCTTCACTCGCTACCGGAACGAATGGATCGCCAAGAAATACATGCAGCTCGAGCACTGCCGAAACTGCACGATCGCGATCTCCCGGGCGAACAAGACCCTCAACAGCGTTGCCAACTGCTCCTGAACTCGGACGGCCGCGCGGCGGCATGATCCGGATCCTCCACATCACGGCGCACATGAGCGGAGGACTGGCCCGGGTCCTGCTGTCGACCCTGAAATACGCGGCGAGGTTCACCCCGGAGGTGAGCCATGAGATCGTCACCATGGGAGAGATCTCCGACGCCGTACGGTTGTCGTTCGCCGGCTTCGAGGACAAGCTGCACCTCGGCGAGTCCTACGGCTTCATCGCCTCGAAGGCCTCGGAAGCGGACATCGTCCAGATCGAGTACTGGAATCATCCCCTTCTGTACAAGTTCTTCCTCGAGTTCCAGCTCCCCCCCGCGCGGGTCATGCTGTGCTGCCACGTCTCCGGCTTCTTCCGTCCCCAGCTGATCAACGAACGCGCCGTCCGGTTCTCCGATATTTTCCTGGCGGCGACCCGGGCGACGGCCAAGCACGAGCTGTTCGCCGGCCCGGACCGAACGCTGAAGGACAAGCTCCGCTTCATTCGCTTTCCTGTCGACGTGGAGCGCTTCCAGGTCAGCCGGGAGACGGATCCCGGCCGGTACACGGTCGGCTACATCGGAACCGTCAGCTACGCCAAGCTCCATCGCAACTTCCTTCGCATGTGCGCCGGCGTGAACGTCGAGAACGCCAAGTTCATCGTCTGCGGAGAGGACTCTCCGGACAACATCGAATCCGAGTCCAAGAGCTGCAAGCCCGGGCTCTTCGAGTTCACGGGGTATCAGGAAGACGTTTCCAAGATACTCAAGAAGATCGATGTCTTCGGCTATCCGCTCGCCAGCACCCATTTCGGCAGCGGGGAGCAGGCGATCATCGAGGCCATGTATTTCGGCATACCCGTCGTCGCCTTCGCCAACGCCGCCGAAGCCGAGATCATCGAGAACGGCGTCACCGGCCTCCTCGTCGATTCCGAGGAAGCCTACGTCGCGGCCATCGAGCATCTGCACCGGCACCCCGAGGAACGGTCGCGGCTGGGCGCCAACGCCAAAAAGTTCGTCGAGACCAAGCTCGGCCCGCAGGCATGCTTCGCGGAGCTGGACCGGCTCTACCGCGAACTTCTGGAGCGGCCCAAAACGGAGCATGTCTACGCGGGCGCCGTGGAATTATCGCCGGCGGCAGGAGACCCCTGCCTGGGGTCGAAGCTGCTGGTGGAGTCCTTGGCGGGAAAGGGCCCGGAGTTCTCGGCCAGCATGGCGGGCGACCGCGAAGCCGACGCGATGATCGCCGGCATCGAGACGGCGATGAAGACGAAGACCAAGGGAAGCCTGAATCAGTACCTCTATTTCTTCCCGGACGACCCGTATCTGAACCTATGGGTCGGGCTCATCGCGCACAAAGAGGGCCGGCGCGAGGACGCCATGCGCCATTTCCGCAAGTCGCTGCAACCACCGCATAGGATCGGCCGGGCGGAAGATTATCTCAACGCCTCGCTCGCGCAGGCGACGATCAATCGATCGTAAAGACGGTCTTGATCCCCGACTTCTGGATCTCGAACATCGTCTGGGCGTTTTCGAACGACACGCGGCCCGTCAGCAAGCTCTGAAGCTTCCCCGGGTAGGCCTTCTCGATCCGCTCGAAATACGCCAAGCCTTCGGTGAAATCCACCAGCCCCGCGTTCACCGTGCCGAAGATGAGCTTATTGCCGAGCACGAGGTCGCAGTTGATGCGATCGATCGGAACGCTCTGAGCCGCCGTCCCGCCCGTAACGCTCGTCAGGCACAGGACCCCGTTGGCGGCCAGGACGTGGATGCTGTCGAACGCGGCTTGCGCGCTGCCGGAGGCCTCGAAGATGAAGTCGAAGGCGCCCGCGCCGCGGACAAGCTCCGATAAAGGGGCCTCGGCGACGCTGTGATAGGCGGCGCCGACCGACCGGACCAGCCGCCCCTTCTCGGAATCGCCCGAACGCCGGGCCGCCGTCACGACCTCCCAGCCGAGCATGCGCAGCGTCAGAGTCGCCAGAAGGCCGATCGGCCCGGCGCCGACGACGAGCGCGCGCCTAGGCCCCCATTCAAGCCGCTTTTGGATCAGTTGCGCGTGCCTCAAGCCCTTGGCGACGACGCTCATGGGCTCGAGCAGGACGGCGTAGGCCCGCATCGCGGGAGGGACGGCGATGAGCATGGACGGGTCCTCGACGATATACTCGCAGAGCCCGCCGTGGACCGCCTTGATCCCGCGCTCGGTGAAGGTTCCGGAGTCGCACATGTCCTGGCTGCCGGAGCCGCAGTGACGGCATCGGCCGCACGGACGGCGGACCATCGGGACGACGAGATCGCCGTTGTCGAGCGCCCCCAGGACCTCGTGGCCCAGGATGAGAAATTCCTCGCCCGGCGGCGCCTCCCCGTACAATCCACAGTTGATCTCGCTGTCCGTCCCGCAGATTCCCACTTCGAGGACGCGCACCAACACCTGCGACGGCCCGGGCTCCGGCCGGGGGACCTCCAGGACGCGGGCGCTCTGCGGCACGCCGGGGCTGATCGCAAACGCCTTCACAAATCCTATTTTAGTATAATCGTTCATAGATTGAACATGATTTCCCCGAGGCGTCCGTCGTTCCCTCATAACACACTGGTAGCCGTCGTCGGCGCCGGGAACTTCGGGATGAAGCACGCCGCGGCCCTGCGCGCGGCGGGCGCCGAACCCGTGCTCGTGCCCACGCGGGGAGCCCGGGTCGCCGAACTGCGCGCCCAAGGATGGCTCGCCGAGGCGTCGCTCTCGGCCGCGCGCGCCGCCGGCGCGGCTTTATGCGTCGTGGCCACCGACACCGGACGCCACGCCGCCGAC
>JAQTNG010000042.1 GCA_028714015.1 Elusimicrobiota bacterium
CGGCCTGCAAAAGCTCGTCTTCCCGCGCGCTATCAAGGCGCGAGGCGCGGAGCGACTCGGCGTGCTGATCGGCCGCGACGCCGCCGCCCTGAAGAAGACGGCGCGCCTGTGGGACGGCGAGTACTTCAACCCGGGCCGAAGCCTCGGCTACCCGCCCTGCTGCACGCGTTTTTATTACACGCACGTCGTCGCCCAAAAAGGCCTCGACCTCGTCCAATCGATCCATCGCCGCACGCGCGATAAAAAGGCCCTGCCCTTCCTCCTCAACAACGTCTTCTACTTATACTCGCGCGTCCCCTCGGTCCAGTCCGGCGCGCGCCGCCAGAAGCTGATCGCGAAGAATGCCGGCCTCGACCTGGACCTGCTCAACCTGATACCGTGGCATCCGTGCTCCTACCGCTGCGCCCCCAGCCTCGAGAAGGCCGCCGCGATCTGGAAGTGCGCGCGGAAAGTCGCCCCGGACCTGGCCGAGGCGCTGCGCGGCTGCCTCGCGAGGCCCGTCGTGTTCTGGGACTGGAGCCGCTTCGCCGTGCTGCGGCGCCGCCCGGGCCCGGACCTCTCCTACTCGGCCGTCGAGCCGCCGTTCTCCCTGCTCGAGCCAAGTCTTCTCGCCAAGCTCCGGGGGGCCGACCGCGTCGTGATCACGCCCGCCGGCCTCGAGCTCTGGAAGGGCGCGCGACGCGCGGGCCTTCTCGGCGGCTCGCCGCCTGCGATCCTGCTCGACTTCACCGCCTAGACGCCGCGGCTGAAGCTATCCGGCGCGGGCTTTGAGAACCAGCCACAGCGCGCGCTCGGGCCCGTCGAGGACGGCGTCCTTGCCGTCGTAGCCGTACACCGCCTCGATGCGAAGCGGCGACTTCCCGATGAGCTCCGCGAGCTCCGCCGCGCTGTAGGAGCGCAGGTCGTAGGACGACTCGAGGACCGAGTCCTTCTTGCCCTTCGGCGTGGTCACGAAGTTGATGATGAGCTCGCGCCGCGTCTCGGGCTCGGCGGGCAGGCTCATCACGACGTGCTTCGCCGTGCGTCCGCCCTGGCGGCACTCGTAGACTTCCTCGTCGGGCTGGTCCTGCCCGTAGATCGACAGGTCAAGCCCCAGTATGAAGATGCCGCCCGGCTCGAGCGCCCCGGCCATCAGCTTCAGGTGCGCGAGCGCCTCGCGCTCGCTCATCAGGTGCCGGAAGGTCGAGAGCACGTTGAAGATCAGGCCGAAGCGCCGCTTGGGCCGGTAGGACGACATCTCGCCGCGCGCGAGCTTGACGCGCTTGCCCCAGCCCGCGAGGCGCTTGCGCGTGAACGCGAGCATGCCGGGCGCCAGGTCGTAGCCCTCCACCGTCCAGCTGCGCCGCAGCAGCCCCGCGAGGTAGCGCCCCGTGCCGCACGCGGGCTCGAGCGCCGTCTTGATCCCGCAGCCGTGGATCTCGGCCAGGCGCGTCAGGAGCCAGACCTCGTCGTCGGTGCCCTCGGCGTGGACCAGGTCGTACAGCGCCGGATCGGCGTAGATCGAGGGCAGGCGGCTCAAGAGGCCGCGGGCGCGACCGTCATGCGCCGGGCGGGCCCGGTGATCGAGACGCCCTCGAGGCGCAGGCTCTCGAGCAGGTCGAGCATGACCGCCTCGACCGCGTCCATGTAGGCGATGTAATCCGTCCCGCGCACGTAGAACACCAGCTCGAACTCGAGCGCCCCGTCGCGCACGCCGGTCATGTGCGAGCGGTCGAGCCGCGAGTCCTTCGCCTTGCCCACCGCCGCGCGCCCGTGGCCGGGCACCTTCTTCAGGATCGACGGCGCGGTGTCGCCGGGCAGGCAGAACGCGATCACCGACCGCCGCTCGGTCAGCTGCTTGAAGTTCTGTATGCGCGTGCCGGTCAAGGCCGCGTTCGGGTACACGAGCAGCTCGCCGTTGATCGACCGCACGCGCGTCGTCTTCACGCCGATGTGCTCGACCGTGCCGCCGAGGTCGCCGACCTTGATGAAGTCGCCGACGACGAACGGCTTGTCCAGATAGATCGCCACCGCCGAGAACAGGTCTCCGAGCACCGCCTGGGCGGCCAGGGCCACGGCGATGCCCGAGATGCCGAGGCCGGCGACCATTGAGGTCACGTTGAACCCGAGGTTGCTCAGCACGAACAGGAACGCGCCGACCCAGATGAAGCCCTGGGCGGCGAACGTCACCGTCCCCGCGGTGTCGCGGTGCATCACGTCGGTGTCGGCGCCGCCGGTCAGGATCATCTTTTCGACGCCGTAGGCGACCGCCACCTGGAACATGGTCACGAGGCGGTAGACGACCACGGTCACGACGGCGATGTGCAGGCCGCGGTCGAACCGGGGGTGGACGGCCAGCGGCCGCAGGGCCACGAAAAGCGCCACCAGGTAGCACTCGGGAGAGCGCACCTTCTCGAGCATGGCGACGGCGACGTCGTCGAGCTTCGTCGCCGTCGTCAGCGCCAGGGCGCGCAGCCGCTCGAGGATGAGGCGCCGGGCGAGCAGGAAGCCCCACAGCACGCCGAGGAAGGTCGCGGCCGCGAGCATGTACTCGGAGACCGAGTTGCCGAGGTAGTCGTATTTCAGGAACGCGAACTGGGGCATCAGGGCGACATTGTAGCCTACCCGCGGCCCGCTCGTCAGGACCCAACCGATTCTTGGGCATTACGACCTATTGAGCGCGGGTAACACCCGCTGATGACCTGGCGCATAGGTCATTTGCGCGCCTTCCCGCTACAATAGCTCCATGATGACTCTCGTTTCCCTCGACGGCTCGCGCCGCAAGATCGTGACCTCCGTGATCGCGCAGGTGATCTCCCCCGCCCAGATGACGATGGCCCACCAGCTCATGGCCGCCGAAAAGCCCGGCCGCCCCGCCCCCCAGCCCGAGGAGATCCTGTTCTGGCTGCGCCTGAACATGCCCGTCGCCGCCGCCCAGATCGACGCGATCCTCCACCCCGCCGACTAAACGGCTTTCCGCTATAATAGCGGCGATGTGGATCATCCTGGGCCTGATCGCCGTCGCCTTCAGAATCCTTTACACCCGCTCGACCGACATCATCGTGGTCAACCCGCTCCAAGGCCGGCGCCAGTCCCCGCCGCCCGGAGCGGAGCCGGAAGACGACGAAAGCGAGCCCCAATCCGTCCCGGACTTCGCCCGTCTTTTGAATACGATTCAACAGGCGGCCCAGCCCGCCTCCGCCCAAGGCCGCGCCGCGATCATTCAAATGGTCCAAAACAACCAGTTCATCGAGGCCATGCAGCTGTACCGCCGCCTCTACGGCGTGGACCTCGCGACCGCCAAGAAGGCCATCGACAAGATGATGCTGGAACGGTAGTTCCTCGTCGTGAATCTGGTATAATTACCATTCAATTCCGCAACAAACAGGAGATCAGATGCCCACCGCCACCGCCATGAAGAACGACTACAAGGTCAAAGACATCACCCTCGCCGACTGGGGCCGCAAGGAAATCACCATCGCCGAGAACGAGATGCCGGGCCTCATGGCCCTTCGCGCCGAGTACAAGGGCAAGCTTCCTCTTAAAGGCGCCCGCATCGCGGGCTGCCTGCACATGACCATACAGACCGCCGTCCTCATCGAGACGCTTCTCGAGCTCGGCGCCGAGGTCCGCTGGTCCTCCTGCAATATCTTCTCCACTCAAGACCACGCCGCCGCCGCCATCGCCAAGGCCGGCAAGTGCGCCGTGTTCGCGTGGAAGGGCCTCAATGAAAAAGACTTCGACTGGTGCATCGAGCAGACCCTCAAGTTCCCCGACGGCAAGCCGCTGAACATGATCCTCGACGACGGCGGCGACCTGACGAACATGGTGTTCGACAAGTTCCCCGCCATGGCCAAGGACATCCACGGCATCTCCGAAGAGACGACCACCGGCGTGCACCGCCTCATCCAGCGCGCCGCGGCCGGCACGCTCCTCACCCCGGCGATCAACATCAACGACAGCTGCACGAAGTCGAAGTTCGACAACCTGTACGGCTGCCGCGAGTCCCTCCTCGACGGCATCAAGCGCGCGACCGACGTCATGATCGCGGGCAAGATCGCGGTCGTGGCCGGCTACGGCGACGTGGGCAAGGGCTGCGCGCAGTCCATGCGCGGCCAGGGCGCTCGCGTGCTCATCACCGAGATTGACCCGATCAACGCCCTCCAGGCGTGCATGGAAGGCTATGAGGTCGTCACGATGGACGAGGCCGCCAAGATCGGCGACATCTTCGTGACCGCGACCGGCTGCCGGGACATCATCCTGCGCAAGCATCTCGACGCGATGAAGAACCAGGCCATCGTCTGCAACATCGGCCACTTCGACCTCGAGATCGACATCGCGTCGCTCACCTCCGACAAGAAGCTCAAGAAGGTCGAGATCAAGCCCCAGGTGGACCAGTTCGTGTGGCCCAGCGGCAAGGTCGTGACCGTCTTGGCCGAAGGCCGGCTCGTCAACCTCGGCTGCGCGACGGGGCACCCGTCCTTCGTGATGTCGTGCTCGTTCACCAACCAGGTGATGGCGCAGCTCGAGCTGTGGAACAACAAGACCACGGGCAAGTACAAGAAGCAGGTGTATCTGCTCCCGAAGGAGCTCGACGAAAAGGTCGCGATGCTCCACCTCGGCAAGCTCGGCGCGAAGCTCACCAAGCTGACGAAGGGACAGGCCGAGTACCTCGGGATTCCCGTGGAAGGCCCGTTCAAGCCCGACAACTACCGCTACTAAGACTTAGACCGGCGTAAAGATAAGGCCCCGGCAGGGAATTCCTGCCGGGGCCTTTCTTTGTCATAACTGAGATCGTCAGGGCGGCGTGGTTCTCGGCCGCGCGCCGGCTCTTACTTGCGCGCCGGCCGCGACGGCTCCTCTTTTTGCACGGGCCGCCGCCCCTCGGCTTCGGGGCGCTTCGGCGGCTCCTCGGCCTTCTTCTCCGCGGCGGCGGGCTCCTTCCTCGGAGCGTCGTTGGGCGCCGGATGAGACTGCCTGTCGGCCTCCGCCTTCTGCGCGTCTTTTTCCCGCTTCTCGCGCAGAGCGCCGTAGGCGCGCACCGCGGCGCCCGCCGCGAAGGTCACGCCGAAGAAGAGCGCCAGGAACCACGCCGCGCTCATCAGCGCGGCGCCGATCGACTTCATCACGAGCATCATCCCTTCCCCGGGCACGGGAGTCACCACGGCCGGGGTCGGGAAGCCGATGAACTTGCCCTGGTCCGCGGGCATGCCGCCCGTGAAGACCGCGGCGAACAGGGCGAACTTGATGAACAAGGCCCACGAGGACGAGATCTCCTCGGCGATCAGGCGCGACAGCACGCGGTCGATGGACTTGGCGAAGACGGCGGTCGTGATCACGGCGACGGCCAATGACGCGGCGTAGGCCAGGATGATGATCGGCGGCTCCATGGCGGCACCTCCTTGCGGTTTAAGTATGACAAGGCACGCCGGCAAAGGCCATCACCTGCGCGTCAGGACGGCGTATCAGTCTGGTGTACGCGGGTCCTGTTGCCCCACTTGGCCTATTTTGAATCTGGTCCCAAAGACCTTTAGGCTCCTGGGCCGTCGATGTACTAACATCCCCACCCGCCGAGGAATGCTTGGCCGCTCACGCGGCCGGTTTGGAGTTGCACACATGCACGCCTCCGCGTATCTCGCCGCCGCCCTCGTCTTCGCCGTGCCGACCCGAGCCCTCACCAGCCCTCCGCCGGAGACCTTGCTCGCGCTCAATTCCGTTCAGGCCTTCGGCCTGGCCGGCGCGGAGTTCGGCCGCTTCTTCGACGCGGGCGGCCACCACGCCTACCTGAACGCGCCGGAGGTCTCGGGCAAGCCCGAGATCGTCGACTCGCGGCCGAAGCCGCTTCCCAAGAGGACGCCCTCTCCTGTTCCCTTCGTGCTCGAGATACCGGCGGTTTCCCCTCTGCCCTTCGAGCGGACTTTTCACCGTCTGATCGCCCAGCCCGAGACGAACGGCTACGACGCGCTGATCCGGTCCTATTCGGATCGATTCGGCCTGGACTCGAGGCTGGTCAAGTCCGTGATCGCCGCGGAGTCGGAGTTCACGGCGCGCGCGAAGTCGCCCGCCGGGGCGCTGGGGCTCATGCAGGTGATGCCCGCGACCTCCGAGTCCATGGGCGTGCCGAGAAAGGCCCTCTACGAGCCGGAGGCCAACATACGGGCGGGCACGGCCTACATGGCGTACCTGTTCGAGCGCGCGTGGAGGAAGTACCACCTGCGGGGCGTCGCGTTCAGGGACGCGCCGTCCTGGCTCGTCCAGCGCATCGTCGCGGCCTACAACGCCGGGCCGAGATTCCTGGCCCATCGCCGCCTGTACGCGCAGACGCGCGACTACGTGAGGAAGGTGCTGATGTTCTACCGCTCGAAAGTGACGGAGCTTGTCTCCGGGGCGCGGCAAGGTTATATAATCGGCGCATGATCAAGAACATCCTGCTGGGAGCGGCCGCGGCGATCGTCTCGGGGCTGGTCGCGTTCTATCTGATCGTCTCGCTGGGCTTCGTGCCGGCCAACGCGGACGCCACGCCGCCGAAGCTCGAGAAGTGGATCGCGCGCAAGGCCCTGCACGCGGCGATCGACCGCCAGGCGCCGAAGGGCGAGAACCCCGTCGCGCTCAACGACGCGAACCTGGTCGCGGGCATCAAGCTGTACGCCGCCGACTGCGCGGTGTGCCACGGCGCCGCCGACGGCAAGGCCTCGCACATCGCCAGCGGACTCTATCAGCGCGCGCCCCAGCTCGCCAAGCACGGCGTCGAGGACGACGAGGACGGCGAGACCTACTGGAAGATCTTCCACGGCATACGCATGACGGGCATGCCCGGCTTCTCGAAGACGCTGACGGAGGGCGAGATCTGGACGCTCGCGCTCTTCCTCAAGCACATGGACAAGCTCACCCCGGCCGCCCAGAAGGCGTGGGTGGCCGTGCCCAGCTCCGCGCGTTGACATAACCTCGGGCCGGGGCTATACTCGAGAATCGGCCGTGAACTGCCTATTCTTACTGGCCATCCTCCTCCTCACTCCCGTCGCTCCGGCATGGGCCGGCGATGCCGCGGCGCCCGAATTGGTCAAGCTCGAGCAGAAACTCACGGTGGAGCAGGAAGCCAAGACCAAAGGTTCGACGTCGCCGGAGCAGTACCGGGCCTTCCTAAGTGATTTCCGTCCTGCGCTGACGGCGGCGATGTCCCGGGTTCCCCCTTCATCCGAGAACACCGCGGCGCACGCCCGCATCCTCGTGATGTTGGGCGAGCACAAGGAGGCCGTCGCGGGCCTCAATCGCGCGCTCAAGGATCGGCCCGGCGATTCGACATTGAAGCTGGCGCTCGGGCAAACCTATTTGGAGAAGAAGGACTACGCCGGCGCCCTCGCCGCCGCAAACGAGGTCCTAAAGCAGGATCCCAACAACTTTGACGCGTTGCGCATCAAGAGCGAGAGCGTCGATCGCGGCGCTCCAGGCGCGGGCGGCCCTTCGATAACGCCGGCGTCGCCGGTGCCGGCCGTCGCTTCAAACGCAGGGCCGCAGATCGCGTTCACGGTTCAAAGAAAGCGCAAGCCGATCGTAGCTGATGTTCCCGTCATGGGTGCGGAGACCCCCTCACAGAAGGATGGCGCGCCGCTGCCGCTTTGGCCGCTGGCGGCGCCTCTCGGCATCGGTCTGATCGGATACGGCATCTATCGAAATCAGCGAACGACGTGGGGCGCCAACGAGCCGCTCGACAAGCCCACGGAGCTCACGCCGGAGCAAATCGCGGCGAATCGCAGACTTCTCAAGGCTGGGGTTCTCGCGGGCGGAATACTTCTTGGAGGAGTTGCGATTGCCGCTTATGGCCCAGTCGCAGCGGCCGGAGTCGAGGCGTTCTTCATAAGCGCAGGGCCGGGAGCCGGCGGCGCGCTGGTTCCTGCGTATGTCGGCGTTGGTGGGGGAGCGGCAGCCGCGACCCTAAATCCTGTCGCGGCCGCAGCCGCCGCCAGGACTCTCGGCGCCGCGGTTGTGCTCGCCGGAGAAGCGAAGGTCGCGTCCGACTATTACTCCCACGCTGAATCGGAACACCGCAGTTCGCCCGGCTCCGATCAGCCCAATGGAAGGTATAAAGACTCGCCCAAGCATGGAGCGTCCTCGCGCGGCGGTCCGGACGGAGAGATCAGCAAACGTCCCTCGAACGGACAAAGCGCTCTCGACCGCTCGACGCAGATCAAATCGACCTCGCCAAGAAGAATTGGAGTCGATCCCGTGAACGACGAGATCACGATCTTGGATCAGACGCGCGCAGGCGAGTTTCATGGTCATGTCGAAGGATGGGAAGCATTGACGGACCAGATGAAAAACGCCCTAATCAGGGCAGGACTCACCAACTCGCTCGGGAAGATACTCAATCCATGAAATACGACGATCCGCAACCCATCGATCGCTCGCGAGCGGAAGAGATGTTCCGCTCCGGCGACCCTAATTCGATTTGCGACGCGCTGATCCGCGTCGCCCTAAATGATCCCGATCCCGTTTGGGCTGAAGACATTTGCCTGCGCTTCATATCTCATGCCAATGTCGAGGTCCGAGGGCTCGCCGCGACCTGCTTGGGACATATCGCGCGCATCCACGGAAGCCTGGACCTCGCGAAAGTCATTCCGCTCCTCGACAGATTGGCCGCGGACCCGGAAGTCGGAGGGCGCGCGGAAGACGCTCTAGACGACATCCGCATGCACATGCAGAAGGGTTCGGCTTAATGTTCGTCCCTTCCGCCAAGCTCCACGTCCCGAGCATCGTGGATGACACGGACGATCAGCCCGTAGCGCCGCACTAAAACCGCGACGAAAATGTTGCTTTCCCGCAAAAGGCGGGGCGGGCGGCCATGATATGATGACGGCGTGAGCTTCCTTCCCGCCTTGACGGACCGCGCCGACGAGCCCGAGCTGATGGACTCGGGAGCGGTCAGCCCGGCGGAGCTCGACCACGCGCTCGACTTCCTGTCCGCGACGAACGCCTTCCTCGGCGGCTGGGCCGTGATGCGCGAGCGCCTCGAGGTCTGGAGCCGGGCCTGGGACAAGAAGAAGATCGTCACGATGCTCGACGTCGGGACGGGCGCGGCGGACCTGCCGCTGCGCATACTGAGCTGGGGCCGCCGGCGGCGGTTCAACATCAAGATCATCGGCATCGACACCGATGCGAAGGTTCTCGAACTCGCGCGGGCGCGGACCGAGGGCGAGGAGAGCCTGGGCCTGATGCACATGGATTTGGGGACGTTCGCCGCGCTGGGCGGCCGGTTCGACTACGTGACGGGCTCGCTGTTCCTGCATCACCTGCCGCCGGCGGAGCTCGTGCCCTCGCTGAGGCTGTGCGACGGCCTCGCGGTGAAGGGCCTGCTGTTCAGCGACCTGCGCCGGTGCCGGGCGGCGTACGCCGGGGTCAGCGCGCTGACCTGCATGGCCGGGCGCGTGTCGCGCTTCGACGGGCCGCTGTCGGTGCGGCGCGCGTTCCTCCCCGAGGAGCTCGAGCGGGCGGCCGCGGACGCGGGCCTGGGGTATCTGCGCGTGCGCCCCGGGCCGTTCTTCCGGCTGAGCCTGGCCGGCGAGAAGCACTGATGGCCTGGGTGCTCTCGGTCGGGACCGCCGTGCCGGAGGCGCGCTACTCGCAGAAGACGATCCGGAGCCATTGCGAGGCCGCGTTCAAGGGCACCGAGGCGGGTGGGCGCGAGGACCTGTTCGACCGGGCGGGCGTGGAGACGCGCGGCCTGGTGGAGGCGCCCGAATATTATTTCGCCGACATCCCGTTCGCGCGGCGCAACGCCGATTATTTCCCGCACGCCGAGCGGCTGGCGCGCCGGGCGCTTCAGGACGCGCTCGAGCAGGCCGGCGTCGCCATCGAAGAGCTCACGCACCTGTTCAGCGTCACGACGACGGGGCTGATGACCCCGAGCCTCGACGCGCACTTGGCGCAGGCGCTCCCGTTTCGCCGGACGATCAAGCGCACGCCGCTGTTCGGCGTCGGCTGCGCGGGCGGCGCGGTGGCGCTGTCGCGCGCCTTCGAGTACCTGCGCGGGCACCCGGAGGAGACGGTCGCCGTCCTGTCGGTGGAGCTGTGCAGCCTGACGTTCCTGCCCAAGGACGGGACGATGACCCAGCTCGTCGCGGCGGCGATCTTCGGCGACGGCGCGGCCTGCGCGATCCTGTGCGGAACGAAGTCGCCCGCCGCCGGGCGCGCGAAGCTGGGCTTCGTGGACAACGAAAGCGTCCTGATCCCGGATTCCCTTCACGTGATGGGCTGGGACTTCGGCGCGGACGGCATGCGCCTCGTGCTCTCGACGGACGCGCCCGCGATCGTGGAGCGGAGCCTGGAGGACGCGCTGAGCCCGCTGCTCGCGCGCCACGGCGTGTGCGTCGACGAGCTTTCGCCTTTAATACTGCACCCCGGCAGCGCCCGCATACTCGACGCCTGCGAGCGCGCGATGGGCCTGCCGGACGGGGCGGCGGCCCTGTCCCGCGCGTTTTTGAAGCGTCACGGCAACCTGTCGTCGGCGTCCGTGCTGTTCATACTCAAGGACGCCCTGGCCCAGCCCAAGATCGCCGCTCCCTGGGGCCTGCTCGCGGCACTCGGCCCCGGCTTCGCCCTCGAGGCCCTGCTGATCCGCAACGCGTGACCTACGACTGCGTCATCGTCGGCGCGGGGCCGGCGGGCAGCGCCGCGGCGCTGTACCTGTCGCGCGCGGGACGATCCGTGGCGCTGATCGACCGCGCGGCGTTTCCGCGGCGCAAGGCCTGCGGCGAGGGCATCATGCCGGCGGGCGTCGCGGTCCTGCGCGAGCTCGGCGTCTATGAGGAAGCCGCCGCCCTCGGCCGCGCGCTGCGGGGCGTCAGCTACACGACGCGCGACGGGCGGCAGGCGCGGGCCGCTTTCCCCGCGGGCGCCGGCCTGGCGGTGCCGCGCGAGGACCTCGACCATCTGCTGCTCAAGCGCGCGGCGGCGGCGCCCGGCGTGAGCGTCTTCGAGAAGACCGAGGCGCGCGCGATCGCGCTCACGGCCGAAGGGGTGCGCGTGCGCCTCGCCGACGGCGCGCTCGACGCCCGGCGGCTCATCGCGGCCGACGGCCTGGCCTCGCCGGCGCTCAAGGCCCTCGGCGTGGCCCGGCGCGGCCCCGGGAAAAAGCGCTACGGCCTCTCGACGCGGCTGAAAGGCATCGAGGGCCTCGGCGACTTCGTCGAGGTGTTCCTGCTCGGCGGCGGGGAGCTGTACCTGACTCCGCTGCCCGGTGCGGGCCGGGCCACCGCAGCGCTGCTGCTCGAGAGCTCCACGCTGACGGGCGAGACCGGGGGCCGCGAAGACGCGTTCTGGCGGCTCGCGCGCTCCCACCCCGCGCTGACGGCGCGCCTGGCGCGCGCGAAGATCGACGCGCCGCTCATAGGCCTCGGTCCGCTCGCCGGTGCGCCGGCGCGCTGCGAGGACGGGCCGTGGCTCGCGGCGGGCGACGCGGCGGGCGCGGTGGACCCGCTCGTCGGCGACGGCATCTTCCTGGCCCTGCGCGGCGGGCGGCTCGCCGCGGAGGAGACCGACGCGGCGCTGTCCGGCGCCGGACGTCCCGGCGGCTACGCGCGCCGGCGCGGCCGCATGATCCGGCCCAAGGAGCGGCTGGCGCGCTTCGTGCTCGCGATGAGCCGCCGGCCCGCCCTGGCCCGCCTGGCGGTCTCGGCTCTGCGGGTCTTTCCCTCCGTGTTCCGGGCCCTGCTCGCCGACTAGCCCCGGACATTGACATACGGCGGCGCCGGGGCTATTCTGACGCGATGAAGCATCCGCTCGCCGTGGCCGCCGCGATGATCGCCGCGGCCGCCGCCGTGGTCGTCCTGGGGCTGTTCTCGATACAGCGCCTGACCCCCGACGCGCCGTCGGCGGGCGACGCGGACGTCAAGCCCGCGGCCTCGGCCGCGGGCGCCGACGACGCCTACCCCGACTTCTCGGCGCTCGCCGCCAAGCTGCGTCTGACGCCGGCGGAACGCGACCTTCTGGGCAAGCAGGACGAGAGCGGGACGCCGGACATGGCCGCCGTCGAGCCGCTGATCGCGCGCAACGCCGAGGCCCTCGCGCTGTTCGCCGCCTTCTCGCGCCGGGCCCGCTTCACGAACCCCCACTACCTCGACCCGGACAAGGTCGGCGCCGAGACGCCGATACCGCAGTTCTTCCCCCTCGTCGCCGCCGCCCGCCTGAGCTCCCTTCACGCCGCGGCGGCGCTGCGCCGGGACCGCGCGCCGGAGGCCCTCGAGGAGGCGCTCGGCGTCATGGACGCGGGCCAGGTGCTGCTGCGCTCCGACCAGCCGATCATCGCCTCGCTGGTCGGCATGCTCGTCTCCGACATCGGCGCGCGCCGCGCGCGCGAGGTCGTGGACAGCGGGAAGCTCGACAAGGCGCGCCTGCTCGACGCGGCCCGGCGGGTCTCGGCCCATCGCGGCGGCGCCGCGGCGCTGCAGTCGGGCCTGCGCTTCGAGTACCTCGGCACCGCGAACATGCTCGATCATCTGCCGGAGCTCTCCGCCAAGGCGCCGGGCGATCACTGGTACCACGCCCTCGCCGCCCGCAGCCTCTACTTCTACCAGCCGCTGCGGACCCGGGCCTTGTACGCGGGACGGTTCCGCGGGATGATCGAGGAGGCGGCCAAGCCCTGCCTCCAGGCCCGCCCGCCGTCCCATGAGCCCGTGACGGTCGACGCCGGCCCCAACCCGCTGGGGCGGGTGCTGTTCAACTACGCCTTTCCGCAGTACGACAAGCTCTACGCCAAGCGCTGCGCCGGGGACTTCCATGCCGCCGCCTTGGTCGCGGCGGCCGGGCTTCAGGCCTACCGGCTCGACCACAAACGCCGGCCCGCCGCCCTGAGCGAGCTCGTCCCGGGCTACCTCTCCTCCGTGCCCGCCGACCCGTTCACGGGCGCGCCGCTGCTCTACTCGCCGGAGACCGGCGAGGTCCGCTCCGCGGGCAAGGACTCCGACGGCAAGCCGCTCTGACGCGGGCTCATTTCGTAGGCTGTCCGCAGATGAAGCGCGCCTCCCCCCTTCGCCGCCTTCTCGCCTACGCGGCCCGCCACCGGCGCACCGTTTATCTCGCCTCGCTGTGCTCTTTCCTCAATAAGGTCTTCGACATCGCGCCCGAGATCCTGATCGGCATGGCCGTGAACCTGGTCACCGGCGCGCCGGTGCCGCTGCTGCGGTTTCTGGGCCCGGTGCATCCCTTCACGGGGCTTTACGCGCTGGCGGCGCTCACGCTCGTGATCTGGGTGCTCGAGTCGACCTTCGAGTTCCTCTACGAGGTGCAGTGGCGGGGCCTGGCGCAGACGGTCCAGCACGAGCTGCGCCTCGACGCCTACGGCCGCCTGCAGAAGCTCGACATGGCTTTTTTCGAGGACCGCAGCACGGGCGGCCTCGTCGCGACGCTCAACGACGACGTCAACCAGCTCGAGCGCTTCCTCAACGGCGGCGCGAACATGATGATCCAGGTGCTCTCGACGGTGGTCCTCGTCGGCGGCGTGTTCTTCTACATCTCGCCGAAGGTCGCGGTCCTGGCCATGCTGCCGATCCCGTTCATCCTCGCCGGAGCGTTTTTCTACCAATTCCGCCTGGAGCCGCTGTACGCCGGGGTGCGCGAGCAGGCGTCGGCGATCGCCTCGCGCCTGTCGAACAACATCTCCGGCATCGCGACGATCAAGAGCTACACCGCCGAGGAGCGCGAGCTCGAGGCGATCCGCGCCGAGAGCCTCGCCTACACGGCCGCGAACACGAAGGCGATCAAGGTCAGCGCGGCGTTCATACCGATCATCCGCATGGCGATCCTGGGCGGGTTTCTGGCGACCTTGGTCGTGGGCGGGAAGGCGGCGCTGGCGGGCACGCTCGGCGTGGGCTCGTTCTCCGTGCTCGTGTTCCTGACCCAGCGCCTGCTGTGGCCGCTCACCGGCCTGGCCGAGACCGTGGACATGTACCAGCGCGCGATGGCGAGCACGGCGCGGGTGCTCGATCTATTGGAAACGCCGGTGTCGCTGGCGCACGAGGGCAAGGCCCTGCCGCGCGCGGCGATCAAGGGCGAGATCCGCTTCGACGGCGTGACCTTCTCCTACCCGGGGCGCAAGCCCGCGCTGAACGGCGTCTCCCTGACCATACCCGCGGGCGCGACGGCGGCCTTCGTCGGCGCCACGGGCTCGGGCAAGACGACCTTGACCAAGCTTCTCCTGCGCTTCTACGACCCGACCTCGGGCGTCATACTGCTCGACGGCCAGGACATACGCGGCTTCGACCCCCGGGAGCTGCGCCGCGCGATCGGCTTCGTGAGCCAGGACACGTTCCTGTTCCACGGCACCGCGCGCGAGAATATTTCATACGGGGACCCCTCGAAGAGCGCCGCGCAGGTCGAAGCGGCGGCCCGGACCGCCGAGGCGGCCGAGTTCCTCGACGCCCTGCCGCAAGGCTACGACACGGTGGTCGGGGAGCGCGGCCAGAAGCTGTCCGGCGGCCAGCGCCAGCGCCTGGCCATCGCGCGCGCGGTGCTCAAGGACCCGCCCATCCTGATCCTCGACGAGGCCACCTCGGCCGTCGACAACGAGACCGAGGCCGCGATCCAGAAGTCCCTCGACCGCATCGTCGTCGGGCGCACGACCATCATGGTCGCGCACCGCCTGTCCACGATCGTGAAGGCCGGCCGCATCTTCGTGCTCGACGAGGGGCGCG
The DNA here is from genome assembly GCA_028714015.1 of Elusimicrobiota bacterium. GTDB lineage: Bacteria > Elusimicrobiota > Elusimicrobia > UBA1565 > UBA9628 > GWA2-66-18. Next base: position 14,664 of record JAQTNG010000042.1, read on the forward strand.
TCGTCGAGAGCGGCACCCACGCCGAGCTGATCGCCAAGGCCGGGCCGTACGCCGACCTCTGGCGCGTGCAGACCGGCGCCTAGCCGCCGGCGCTAATCGCGGCGCAGGCGGCGAAGGCCGGCGGCGAAGAACACCATGGCCGTGCCGGCCAGGCAAAGCCGGAAGCTCTCCTCGCGCCCGATGCCGGGCAGGAGCCAGGACGCAGGAAGACCGTCCCGCGGGGCGAGAAAGACGCCGGCGAAGCCGTAGAGCGCGAGGAGCGCGCCGAAGAGCATCGGCAGGCGCGCGCCGCGGCCGCGCGCCGCGGCCGTCTTAGCCGGAGGCCCGGCGCCGGGGCCGGGCGAGGCGCGAGCGCGATCGTAGAGCGCCCGCCGGTACGGATTTCCCAGCACCTCGTAGGCGGCATGGATGTTCATGAAGAGCGCTCCCGCGCGCGGGTCGCCCGCGTTCAGATCGGGGTGGGCCCGCAGGACCAGGGCCCGGTAAGCCGCCTTGATCTCGGCGGCTTCGGCATGGCGCGGCACGCCCAGGACCTCATACCAGTCTTTTTCCATGGCCCGATTCTAGCGCGCGGGGCCCTGCGGCCAAAGAACGGGCGTGGAACTTTTTAGCGACGGGTCAGTCCTCGCCGCCCGCGTCCGCCGCCAGCGCGCCGACGACCCGGTTCTCCCCGAGGAGCTCGTCGACGGCCGCGAGCAGCTGGCGCCGGCCGATCGGCTTCATCAGGAAGCCGCCGCCGCCCGCGTTGATGCTGCCGCGGAAGTCGGCGGCGTCCTGCGAGGCGGTCAGGAACAGGACGGGGACGGCCTCCTGGCCGGGCGTGGAGCGCAGGCGCCGGCAGATGTCGAAGCCGCCGGCCCCGGGCAGGCGCAGGTCGAGGATGACGAGGTCGGGAGACCTGGCCCGCAGGGCGCCGAGCAGCTCATCGCCGTTCTTGAGCGGCACGACGTCGTACAGCGGCTCCAGCCACGAGTGCACGATGGTCTGGAAATCCGGCTCGTCGTCGACCATGTAGATGCAGGGCTTCATGCTTGAAGTGTAAGCCCGGCACGGCGGCGAAGCCAGTCACGTCTCTGTGAAGCTTTTATGCGCCGCGTTTCTTGCGGGAGGCGACGGTCTCGCCGGCGATGCCCCAGCTCTCGGCGGAGACTTCCTCGATGACGACGTGCGTCGTGGCGGGGTTCTTGCCGAGAACCTCGGCGGCGAGCTTGGTCACCTCGGCGATGAAGCGGGACTTCTGCTCGGCCGTGGGGCCGGGGGTCATCTTGACGTTGATGAAGGGCATATCGGTCTAGCGGCGGCCGTGCTTGCGGTCGCCGCGCGGCGCGAAGTGACGGGCATTCCCGCCCTGCGGGCCGCTCTGCAGGAACAGGAAGCTCACCGGGAAGCCGTACTGCTTGGAGAGCGAGGCTTCCTGGGACCGGAGGAATTCCACGAGCTCGAGCTTGCGCGCGTCCTTCGGCAGGACCTGGGAAGGGTCGATGTCGGGGTCGATCCCCACGTCCATCGAGAATACGACGGCGTCGAAGTTCTTGCCGATCATCGCGTCGAGCTGGGCCTTGAACTTCTTGTAGGTGTTGAGCTTGTAGATGACCTTGTCCTGGAGGACCTCGTCGTTGGGCAGGCCGACGCGGGCGGACTTCGCCTCGACGACGGAGACCACGCCCGCGGGGCTCTCGACGACCGCGTCGAGCTCGGAGACGTAGAGCCCCTTGTCGTCGAACAGCTCGCGGCCGCTCTGCAGGATCTTGTAGCCGAGCTTGTAGTAGTGCTCGACCGTCTTGAGCTCGAGCAGGAGGCCGACGTAGCGCGAGTAGATCACGCCTTCGTAGATCTTGGAGAGGCCGTCGCCGTTCTCGCCGTTGTACTTCTGGGCGTACTCGTTGAGCTTGGCGCGGATCTCCTTCTGCTCCTTGGGCAGCGGCGCGAGCTCGTCGAGGAACTTGAAGGCGATGCGCCCCTTGCTGCGGGCCGTGACCTCGGCGCCGCGCGCCTTGATGTGGTCCTTGATCTCCTGGTAGCCGCGGGCGTCGAACACGAGCTCGACCTCGTCGATCTTGCCCATCTGCTGCTCGGCCTTGCCGCCGCGCGCGAACATCGCCTCCGCGTCCTTGATGACGCCGTCGACGCGCCGGATGCCCTCGACGATCTCCGACTGCGGGTTCGCCGCCTTGTGGAAGAACACGCGGTGCGTGTGCACGGCGATCTTCTTCTTGCCGTCGTCGAGCACGCCGTCGACGAAGACGAGGGTCTCCTCGAGATGGGTGTTCACCTGCGTGAGGCCGCGGCCCTTGGCGACCGCCTCGACGGCCGAGACCTTGGCGACCACGTCGGAGTACGCGTCGTCCATCACGTCGAGGCTTTCCTCGAGGTTGATCTTGCCCTTGTAGAGCTCGACCATGCGGCGGACCTCGGTGTAATAGACCGCGGCGCGGTCGTTGATCTTCACGCCCTCGTCGTTGGTGATGTACGGCGACGCGGGCGCGGCCGCGCGCTCGCGCGCGCCGTCGAACATCGCGGCGCCGCGGCCCTGGCCGCCGTCGCGGCCCTGATGGGAGGCGGCGGACAGCTCGATGGCTTCCAAAGCGGGAGCGACG
>JAQTNG010000043.1 GCA_028714015.1 Elusimicrobiota bacterium
CGATCGGCTATCCGCGCGGTCTTCCGTTCACCGTCACGAAGGGCGTGGTCAGCGGCATCGACGGCCGGGGCAGCATGTACGTCCGCAAGCTGCAGACCGACGCGGCGATCAACCCGGGCAACTCGGGCGGCCCGCTGTTCAACGACAAGGGAGAAGTCATCGGCGTCAACACCGAGATCCGCACCGAGTCGGGCGGCTCCGAGGGCCTCGGCTTCTCGATCCAGGCCCCCGAGGTCGCGCACGTGATGGCGCAGTACGCGCACACGGGCAACATCGCCACCGCCTCGCTCGGCATCATCGTCAACCTCTCCGACCCGCAGGCTCCCGAGGCGGGGCTCGAGATCGAGTACGTGCGCCAGGGCTCCGCGGCCGAGAAGGCGGGCCTCAAGCGCGGCGACCTTCTCATCGGCGTCGGCGACCAGATGATCGAGGAGGGCGGCCAGGAAGGCGCCGGCCATGTCGCGGCGGTCCTCTCGAAGATGATCCCCGGCCAGAGGATCACGATCACCGTCCTGCGCGGAGATTCGCCCGTCGAGCTCCAACTGACCGCCGACGCGAAAGCGACCACGGCCCCCAGCCACTAAATGCCGCGGCTCCTCTTCAGCACCGAGCCGCCGCCGGGCAAGACGGCGTGCCGGGGCTCGGCCGTCAAGCCGGCCGCGAAGAAGTAGACGCCCTCACGGGCGCCTCAGAACGTCAGGACCTTATCGGATTCCTTGACGATGTCGTAGAGGTCCTTCATCGTCGAGAGCGGGCAGAGCTCCGTTCCTTCCGAATGCCGCAGCTTCAGGCATGTTCCGCAGGCGAGGATTTTCCCGCCGTTATCCACGAAGGCCTGCATCTGCTCGGTGACTTTGAATTGATCCGTGTTCAATTTTTCGCACTCGACGCCCTTCGCCAGCAGGAACACCTTCACCTGGTCGCCCTGCTTGAGTGAAAACACTCCTAGGCGGAAGGCGTTCCAGACCGTCTCCGGGTCCGTCGAGTAGATGATGATGCCGAGTTTCATGATTCAGTTCCCTTTGATGGTGGTCGAACGCAGAGGATGAGCAGCGGCGGCTTCAACAGTCCAACCAAATGAGGCCGCGGTCGGCAACACCCAATGGTTCGACCGAGGACAGGTGGCTGCTCCGCCGTCCGTTTTCATGTTCGTTTGCCGTTTCAACCGCCGATCTACTGCTGATGATAATCACTAGTTCCGGAACTAGTGATTATCGTTAGTTCTCGCCGTTCCCGTTCACTTCAAAGTCGTTCTGAGCTTCTTCGGTCGAACGCAGGGGGTCTGCCGCCGCCGCTTCAACTGTCCACCCAAACGAGGCGGCGGTCGGCAGCACCCAATGGTTAGGCAGAATCCCCTTCATTTTAATTTCATGCTTAAGACTATTTGATCAAGTAACGCCTGCAGCTTCTTTGCATCCTGTTTTTCTTCCGGCACCCAAGTGTGGAGTTTGTAGAGGCGCTGCTTTCCCGCAATTAGATAGGTATGCATGAAGCCCAATTCGTGAGGGCTTGGGGAGGTGTGAATCCACGCGCGTGCCTCTAATCCATCGAAGCCTTTCAGTATTCTTCCGTCACCTTTCGCTTTGTCCGGCGTATTAAATGTGCCATCAAAAGTTCCGATAAGCCAGATTTGGATTCTGGTTCTTGCAAATTGCCCTGGCCGGAAATACTTATCAACGGGAAGTGCGTGCTCATCAGTGATCAGAAGTGAGTCCTTTAACTCATCCCGCCGTTCAAGCTGGCGCGACGTAAATTGTTCCGGAATATGGACAGAAAAGGTTCTTCCGTCAGCTTCCTTGGGCAAATCCGGCGCCTGAGTCCGCGCATCGCAACCAACGAGCCCCAGGGCAAGTGCTGTTGCCGTTCCAAGTCTGTTGAGTGCTTTCATGGTTTCTGCCTAACTTTGAATTAGGCTGACCAGCTTAACTCCGGCTAGAATCAGGCCCTGCCGGGATTGTAATGGAAAAATCAGCACTTCGCCATGAATGAATGCCCCCTGCCAATACCGCGATAGGCCGCCGCGCGAAGACATGCGTTTCGGAGGATACCCGACCAATCCAGAAGCTCGCACCGGTGAGAGCTCGACCGTTCGGCGCAGCAGAAAAAAAGCGCCGGCGGCCGTTCTCGCGGCCGCCGGCGATTAAACGACGTTCAGCGAATCAGTTCTTCTTGACCGACGGGGCGAGCGTAGCGGCCGCGCGCACGGCGGGCTTGGGAACCTGAACCTTGCTGAGTATGCTCTCGACGACCTGATCCGTGGTCAGGTTGTTGGCGGAGTAGCTGAGCGTCAGACGGTGGCGCAGGACGCGGGCCGCGACCTCGCGCACGTCCTGAGGGCTGACCCACGCGCGGCCGTTGAGCAGAGCGTTGATCTTGGCCGCCTTGAGCAGGAAGATGGCCGCGCGCGGCGAGGCCCCGCCCTCGATGACGTCCTTCGCGTCGATGCCGTACTTCGCGGGATTGTGAGTGGCCTCGACGAGGTTGACGATGTAGTCCTTGATCGCCTCGTCGACATACACCTGCTCGGCGACCTTGCGTATCTCGACCATCTCGTCGAGCGTGGTGACCTTGCCCGCCTTGGGCTGGCCGTCTTTTTTAGAGAAGCGGTCCATGATCTCCTTGAGCTCGTTCATGGCCGGGCGCGGGACGAGGACCTTGAACATGAAGCGGTCCTGCTGGGCCTCGGGCAGGCGGTAAACGCCCTCTTGCTCGATGGGGTTCTGTGTGGCGAGAACCATGAAGGGCTTGGGCAGGTCGAGCGTGTTGCGGCCGATCGTGACGCGGCCCTCGGCCATGGCTTCGAGGAGCGCCGCCTGGGTCTTGGGCATCATGCGGTTGATCTCGTCGACGAGAAGGATGTTCGTGAAGACGGGCCCCTTTTCGAGTTTGATTTCTTTCTGGCCGGTCGTCGGGTTCTCCTGGAGGATCTCGGCGCCGAGAAGGTCCGACGGGAGCTTGTCGGGCGTGCCCTGGACGCGCTGGAAGCCGCCCTCGACGGCGTCGGAGAAGGCCTTGACCGTCTGGGTCTTCGCCACGCCCGGGACGCCCTCGAGCAGGACGTGCTCGGAGGCGATCATCGCGGTGATGATGGAGGAGATCATCTCTTCCTGGCCGACGATGACTTTTGCGATCTCGGCGCGTATGTTCTTGACGATCTCGGCCTTGGCTTTGACGACCTCGGCGAGCTCGGCGGAGGCGCCCGCGGCGAATTCAGCGGCCGGGGCATCGACGGCGGCGGCGGACTTCTCGCCGGTCAGGGCCGCTTCAAGAGCCGTGCCCGCGCCGCGGGCCTGCGCGCCGGAGGCCTTGGAGAGGTTGGGCATCGCGGCCAAGGCCGCGGCCGCGTCCTTCATGCGCGCGGCGGCGGTGACCGGAACGGCCTGGGGAACCAAGGCGGCGGGGACCAAAGACGGCGCCAGTGCCGCGCTCGGCGCGGTCAGGGCCGGGACCAGCGAAAGCGCCGACGGCGACAGCGTGCCGCTCATCATAGGCGAGACGAGACCCGCGCCGAGAGCCGGCACGAGGACGGCGGAAGTCCCGGGGGCCGCGATGCGGCCGGTCACGGTCTGGGCCGAGGACGCGAGCGGCGACGCGGCAAGGACCGCGGCGATCGCGAGATTCGAGAGGCAGGGAACTTTCTTCATAACGCTCCTTAGGGCTTGAACGGCTGCTTGGCTTTGGGATGGAAGGCGCGCTCGAGGCTCTCGAGCGGGTCTCCCTCGGTGGAAATCGATATCGGATCGAGGCGCGCGGCGGCGAAAGCGGTCTCGACGGCGGCCTCGCGGCGATTGATCGCGGCGGCGGCCTCGGCGCGGCCGGAGCGCGAGGAGGTGTCGAGCATGCGCGTCGCCCCGGTCTCGGCGTCCACGACGGGCAGAAGCCCCACGTCGGGAAGCGGCCCCATCTCGGCCGGGTCGGTCACGCGTATCGCGCGCACGTCGTGGCGCGCGGCGAGAGAACCGAGCGCGTCCCGAAAATTATCGGAGAAGAAATCGGAGAGGACGGCGACCATGCCGCGCGAGCCCAGAAGCTTGCCCGCGGCCTCGAGGCCGGGCTTGAGGTCGGTCGCGGCACCCGTCGCCTGAGCCTTGAGTATCGCGTCGACGATCATCATCGCGTGGCGCGAGCCGCCGCGAGCGGGTATGACCTGCTCGACGCGGTCCGAAACGAGGACGGCGCCGACGCGTATGTTGGAATGGGCGGCGGCCAGGGCGAGGACCGCGGCCGCGTCCTCGATGGCGGTGCGCTTGTCCGTGCCGCGCGTGCCGAAGCGGCCGGAGCGGCTGACGTCGATGACGAGCATCAGCGGCATGTCGCGCTCGAGCTCGAATTTTTTCGCGTAGAGCTCGTCTTTCTTGGCGGAGGTCTTCCAGTCGATCTCGCGCATGTCCTCGCCCTGATACGGACGCGCCTCGGCGAAGTCGGTGCCGCCCGGGCCGATGAAGCGGGAGCGAAACGAGCCGCCGTTGACGGCGGTCGCCATGCGCCGGGCGGAGAGCTCGATGCGGCGGTGGCGCGCGATCACGGCGCCGGGGATCGTCTCGCGCGCGGCGGCTTCGCCTTCGGGGCCGGCGACGATCGCGGGCCACAGCTTCCAGACGAGGTAGGCCGCGCCGAGGGCGAAGACGGCGAAGATCAGCCAGGGTGCCAGGCCGAGCGCGGGAAGGGCGGCCAGCGCCAGCGGCGCGAAGGCGCGCGCGGTCTTCGGGGCCGCGTCGTAGACGCCGAGGGCGCGGTCGGCGGCGGCGAGAGACTCCTTAAGGGCGGCTGTCTCCTCGTCGCCCAGCGGCCGGCGCGTGGTCCCGTCGTTCTCCCAGCCCTGGCCGGAGGCCATGGTCGCCGCGAGCCAGGCCCGGAGCTTGACGATCTCGGCGCGGGTGTAGGCCTGACGGTGGTCGCCGGGGCCGTTGCCCGAGCCGGCGTCCATCAGGCCGAGCGCGCGGAGCTGGTCGTTGAACACGGAGCCGGCGAACGCCTGGTAGCCCTTCTGCAGGGGCTCGTTGAGGAGCTCGGCGGAGATCTCGCCGGGAGCGTCGCCCGCGCGCACGCCCGCCGCCGCGGCGGCCGACTCGATCAGGGGCAGGAGGCGGGCCGCGCGCTCGGCGGCGGCGCGCTGGGCGGAAGAGGGATTCTTGACGGCCGCGGCGGCGGCGGCGATGTCCGCGCGCAAGGCGCGGTAGTGGCGCAGCGTGAAGTCCTTGCGCCAGGCGCCGTCGCCGGAGCGCGCGCCCGAGGCGACGAGGGCCTTCGCCAGGGATTTGAATTCCTTCTCGGCGTCGTCGCCCAGGGCCTGAGCGGCGCCCGCCGCGTCCTCCGCGACGAAAGCGAGGAGGGCCTGGCCCGCCGGGGCCTTGAGCGCGGAGACCAAGGCGGCGAGCTGGCTTTCCTCGGCGGAGGTGCCCTTCACCGCGGCGCGTATCGCGCCGAGGACGGCCGCGGCGTCGGCGGCGTCGCCCGGGCGCGCGGCGAGCAAGGCGAACATCGTCTCCTGGGCCTTCAGCGCGAAGGCGGCGTCGCCCTTGCGCGAGGCGAGCTCGAGCGACAGGCGCGCCAGCGCCAGGGCTTCCTCGCCCGGCCGGCTCACGGCGCCGATCAGGGTCGCCGCGGCGGGGGCGGCGGTATTCCCGAAGCGCTTGACCAGTATCGCGTCGACGCGGTCGAGCGCGGTCGCGAGGTAGACCTTCTCGGTCAGGCTCAGGGAACGGGCTTCCTTGCCGAGGCCGGCGTTTGCCTTCGCGACCGCCGCGAGCCAGACCCGGACGGCCGTCAGCTCCGCGCGCGTGTAGGTTTGGCGGTAGTCGGTTAAAGAGTTGCCGTCGCCGGGGATCAGGCCCGCGGCGCGCAGGGCCTCGTTGAACTCGGAGCCGGGGAAGAGGCGGTAGCCGGCGAGAAGGACCACGTTGGCCTCGTCGGCGGCGAGCTCGCCCTGCGTGTCGCCGGCGGGGGCGCCGGCGAGCGCGGCCAGGTTCTCGTAGCGGGCGAGCGTGCGCGCCGCCGCCTCGGCCGCGGCGGTCCGGGCCGGGGTCGCCTTGACCCGCGACGCCGCGGCGGCCGTCTCGTCGCGCACGACGCGGAAGTGGCGGATCTTCACGTCGGGACGCCACGCGCTCTCGCTTTCGCGCACGCCGGCCGCGGCGAGCGTCTCCTTGAGGCCGGGGAAGGCGCTCTCCGCCTGCTCGGCGATCGCGTGAAGGCCGTCCACCGCGCGCTTGAGCGCCGCGGGCCCGAAGGCCGCGCCGTTCGGGGCCTTGAGGGCGGCCGCCAGAGCGTCGACGGCGGCGGCTTCCTGAGGAGTTCCCTTCAGAGCGGCGAAGACCTGGGACAGCAGCTGGCCGGCGTCCTCCGCGTCGACCGGCCCCTTCGCCGCGCGCGCCAGGAGGCGCGCCTCCGTGGCGAGCGCGCGGGCGGGGGACGGGTCGGCCGTCAGATCGCGCGACAGGCGCGCCAGAGCCAGGGGCTCCAGGTCGGCGGCGGCGAGCTTCGCCGCCTCCGGGTAGATCTCGAGGCGCGCGGCGTCCACGCCCTCGAGCGCGGCGGACAGATAGAGCTTCTCGCTCCAGGTCAGAGGGCGGGGCCGGCCCGCGTAATCCCAGCCCTGGCCGGAGGACGCGACGGCGGCGAGAACGCCTTGGAGCTCGGCGAGCCGGTCGGCGTCGAGCGCCTCGGGGTAGGCGAGCCGGCTCGACAGGTCGCCGGACGCGGGGGCCAGGCCCGCGGCGCGAAGCGCGCGCAGGAAGGCGTGATTGGCGAAAGCCGTTTCGCCCTGGCGCAGGAGGGGCAGGAGCCGCTCCGCCGCCGCCTCGGGGGCGGTGCCGCCCTCCATCATGCCGGCCTTGGCGCCGGCGCCGAACAGCGGCTCGATCTGGCCGGTCGCGCGGTCCAGGAATTCGCGCAGGGCCGCGTTCTCCTTCGACGCAGCGCCGGCGAGCCGGCCGCCCAGGTCGTCGAGGGCGGTCTGCAGGGCCTTCAGGTGGCCGAGCTTGTACAGCTCGCGGTAGTTCTCGGTCGTGCTCGAGCCGCCGTAGCCGCCCATGCCGCGCTCGTCGTAGTAGTCGCCGAGGTCGCCGTAGCCGCCGCCGTACGAGCTCTGCGTGTCGGGCAGGACGACGCCGTCCTTGATCAGGCGCTCGTGGAGGCCGGGCATGAGCTTCTCCCCCTCCTTGATGAGGTCGGTCGCCGCCTTGGCGACGAACCAGCGCACCGCGCCCGTCAGGGCCGCGGGAGCGCCGCCGTCTCCCTGCACGGCGTCGGCCATGCCGGCCATCATCGCCGCCAGGGACGGCGGCGCCGGGACTTCCTGGCCGGGAGGGGTCGCCTTGTATATCTCCAGGCGCCGAGCGTCGATCGCGCGCGCGTTGACGAGCGCCTGATCGAGGAAGCCCTTCGCCTTGACCTGGTCGCCCTCGGTGACGCTCGGCTCGGCCAGGCGCCGGAACGCGAAGCTCGCCGTCCACATCTGGAGCATCGGGTCCTTCGCGTGCTTGGCCTGCACCGCGGCCAGCTGGTCGAAGAACTTGGCCCCTTCGTTCCGATCGAGGTGCGCGTACAGGGCGGCGGCGGCCTGCTGCTGAACTTCCCTGTTCGGGCTCTTGAGCACGCGGAAAAGCTGGACGAGGGCCTTCTCGTTGCCGGTCTCCACGCCGAGCATCACGAGCTTGACGAGCATGGCCGCCGAGGCCGGGTCGGTGCGCGACTGCGAGATCAGCGCGTCCATCGAATTCCACAGCATGTCGCTCTCGCGCTCGATGAGCGCGCTCAGCAAGGTGCTCTCGGCCCGGGGGGTCAGCGGCAGGACGCCGGCGTGGCGGAAGACCGTCACGAGGAGGTTGTCGGCCTTGGGATCCGGCGACTCGCGCAGGACCGTCAGCGCGCGCTCGAAGTCCGCGCCCGCGGTCTTCGGCGACTCGTGCCAGCGCCGGAGCGCGGGCAGCACGACGCGGCCGATGCGCTCGTCGACGTAGCGGTCGGAGAACACGAACAGGTCCTCGGCGTAGAACAGCTTCATCGCGACGTCGGCCGCGGCGCGCTGCTCGACGCGGAAATTCATCGTGCCGACCCCGGAGACGCCGGTCAGCGCGATCATCACCGCGAGGACGGCGACCGCGGCCTTCCGCTTGAGCCGCGCGATGAAGGTCGAAGGCATAGCCGGGGACTTCGGCGCCTCGAACGCGGCCGGAACGCCCGCCGCGACGGCGGTCAGCGCCGCGAGGCGGGCCTCGGCGTCGGTGTGCGCCATCCAGGAGATCTGGGCTTTGCGGGCGGCCATGCGCTCGGTCACCGGCGACAGCGGCTCCAGGCGCGCGCGGGCCGTGCGGCGCAGGGCGGTCAGTATCTTTTCGAGCGTCTCGGGGGCGGCGCCGGACAGGCAGGCGGCGGTGAGCTTCTCGCGCCACAGAGCCTCGTCCTGGGCGGCCGACGCGATCATCGTCTCGCGCAGGGGCTCCTTGGCGTTCTGCCAGGCCGCTACGAAGGCGGTCAGCCTCCTCTCGTCGGCCTCGCGCAGGTCGTAGAGGTGGATCAGGTCGGCCCTGACGCCCTTCTCGACGAAGCCGCGCCGGCTCTGCCGCCACTCGCGGGCGCGCCGCGTGATCGCGCCGCCGCTCCACGAGTCGGCGGCGAGGTAGGCCGCGACGATCGTCGCCAGCGCGGCGAACGGCAGTATCTGGGGCCAGGCGCCGAGAGGGATCAGGGCCGCGCCGAGCAGCGCCGCGCCGCCGGGGCCGGTCTTCTTGGCCTTGCCGGCCGGCCCGCCGCGCAGCAAAGAGCGGCCGGGCAGGACGAGATCGAGCAGAAGCATCATCAGCGCGGGCCAGAGCAGGTAGGTCCCGACCGGGCGCGGCGACTTGATCGTGTCGCCCTTCTGGCCCTTCTCGAGGCGGGAGACCTCGCTGAGTATGCCGTCGATGGACGCCTTGCCGCCGGCGCGGAAGTAGGCGCCGCCGGTGCGCTCGGCGAGCCGGCGCAGAGGGGCCTCGTTGAGACGCGTGATCGCGGGGCCGCCGGTCTTGGAATCGATCAGGTACTCGGTTCCGGCCCCGTCGGCGGTCGGCATCTTGATCTTCGTGCCGGCGGGATCGCCGACGCCGATCGCGTAGACGGTGATCTTGTGTTCGGAGGCCGCCGCGATGGCGTCGGCGATCTGGGAGTCGGGCACGTCGCCGTCGGAGATGACGATCAGTATGCGCTGGCGGTCGCCCAGCTTCTTGGCCGTCTCGAAGTGGTTGGCCGAGAACTTGATCGCGGCCGCGAGGTCGGAGCCTTCCTTGAGGCCGCGGGACTCGACGTCGAGGCGGTTGATCTTGAACTCGAAGTTGCCGTAGTCGATCGAGATCGGCGACGCCGTGCGCGCCGCGCCGGCGAAGACGACGAGGCCCACGCGGTCGGTCCCCTGAAGGCGCGCGATGAACTCGTTGAGCTCCTTCTGCGTGCGCGCCATGCGGCCGTCCTCGGCGTAGGTCATGCTGTAGGAGCCGTCGACGGTGACGACGATGTCCTTGCCGCCGAAGTTGACGCGCTCGTCGACCATGCCGCCTCTAGGGTCGCCCGCGGCCAGGCCGATGAGGCCCAAGGCGGCCAGCGCCAGCGCGGACTTGCCGAGGAAGCGGCGCGCGCCCCGCCAGGACGAGAAAGTCTTCGGCGCGGTGCCGGGGCTCAGACGCTTGGCCGCGTCCAGGCGTTTTTTCATGCCCCAGGCGACGAGGAGGACCGCGACGGGAAGGCCGATGCCGACGACCCACAGGAAGATCGAGGAGGAGAACACGACGCCCTGGCCGGCGAGGGCCAGCGGAAGGGCGGCCATGCCCCACACGCCCGAGCCCTTGCGGGTCATGCCCTTGAGCGCCTCGCCTTTCTCGCCCTTCTCCTGCTCGCCGAGCGCTTGGCCGAGCTGGTCGGCGCCGTCCTTCTTATCGCCGGGCTTGGCCTGAGGCTTGCCGTCGCCGGGCTTGCCGTCTCCCGGTTTGCCGTCGCCCGGCTTGCCGTCGCCGGGTTTGCCGTCGCCGGGCTTGCCGTCGCCCGGCTTGCCGTCGCCGGGCTTTCCCTTCTGCTTGCCCGGCTTGCCCTTCTTCGAGTCCTTGGACGACTGCTTCTGCTGCTCCTTCTGCTGCTGCTTGAGAGACTCGAGGTTCCACTTCGCGTCCTGGTTGCCGGCGTCGCGGCGCAGGGCTTCCTTGTAGAGCTCGATCGCCTTCTCCGCGTCCTTGGCCGCGAGCGCCGAGTTCGCGAGGTTGAACAAGGTCTGGGACTGCTTCTTGGCATCCGGCGTCAGAGACAGGTATTTCGCCCAGGCGGCGTCGGCCTTCGCGTTCTCTCCGAGGCGCAGGTAGGCGTCGGCCATGTTGAAGTAGATCTCGGGGACGTCGGGGTGGCGCTCCACGGCCTCGCCGTACTTCTTGAGCGCCTCGGCGAAGCGGCCCTGCTGGTAGAGCCGGTTGCCCTCGAGGACCTCGGGCGGCACCGCGGAGGTCGGAGACTTCGAGGTCTCGGCCGAGAGGACGGAAACGCTCGCCGCCGTCGCGGCGACGGGCGCGGTCTGGAAAGACTTCATCGCGTCCATCGGCCCGGCGTTAAGGGCCATGATGAACGCCAGGCCGTACAAGGTCCGCAGCCGCGTGTTGGCGAGCGTCAGCTCGGCGCCGAGCAGGAGGAAGGCGAGCATGGCCAAGAGACTTGTGTAGTCCTTGACCGAGACGGCGGAGACGATCTTGGCCGGGCTCTTCTCGAGGCGGGCGATCTCGAGCAGGACCGCGCGCATCGCGTTCGCGTCCCCGGCGCGGTAGAACTTCGCGCCCGTCTTCTCGGCCACCGCGCGCAAGGTCGCCTCGTTGAAGGTCTCGTTGGGGCCCGCTATGCCCACGCCGTACACCTTCACGCCGAGGGAGGCGGCGATGTCGGCGGCGTCCTCGGGCTTGATGCCGGAGTTGGAGTCGCCGTCGGTGAAGAGCACGACGATCTTCGCGCGCTCGGGCTGGAGGATCGTCTTCATCAGGTCCGGGAACGGCTTGGCGTACGCGAGCGCCGCGGACAGGCCCGAGTCCTTGAGCAGGCGCTGGACCTCGGCCGCGCGCGGGTCGGCCTTGCCGTCGAGCTCGAGCGCGTTGAGCTCGAGGAAGTGCGCGATCGCGGTCAGCATCGACTTGCCGATCGCCGTCGAGCCCGTCGTCTCCAGCTCCTTGAGATGCGCGATCAGCGCGTCGTAGTCGGTCGTCAGCTTGACGTCGAGGTAGGACTGGTCGGAGAAGGTGACCATGCCGACGCGGTTCTCGGTGCCGCGGCGCTGCTCCTCGATGTACGCGCGCACCGCGTCGCGCACGCCGTCGAGCTTGTCGCCGCTCATCGAGCCGGACAGGTCGATGGAGACCATCGTGTCCGTCGACGGTATGAAGGTCTCGGTGCGCTGGGTGCCGATCATCGGCCGGGCGAGGGCCACTACGATCAGGCCCACGGCGGCGAGGCGAAGCAGCCGCGGCAGGCCGGCGAGGCGCTCGCGAAGAGCGCGCTTCGCGGGCATCTGCGCGGCGGAGGAGACGGCGAAGCGCTCGCCTTTGCTCCGGGAGCGCCACGACCACGCGACATAGGCGGCCAACGGGATCAGAAGAAGCAGCACCCAGGGGCTGCCGAAGGTCAGGCCGGCGGCGCCGGGCAGGAGCGCCAGCGCGCCGAGCGCGCCGGTCTTGTCGGATTTCGGCTTACCCGCCTGTCCGGCGACGCTGACGACGAGAGCCGCGAGGCGCTCGATCATGCGGCCGCGTTCGGCGGCGTCCGGCTCGGAGCCGGCGAAGCGGTAGGACTCGGCCTCGGCGGCCAGGCGCGCCGCCACGGAAGCCTGCCCCTCGCCGTAGAAGGACTTGCGCAGGTCGCGCTCGAGCGTGCGCGCGTCGCGCGCCGCCTTGGGCAGTCCCGCGAAATCCACCATGAAGCCCGTGACGAGGTCCTGATAGCGGGCATAGAAGGAAGCGGCGTCGAGGTCGCCGGATTCGGCCTTCAGGCGCGCCAGCTCCGTCTCGGTCACCGTCACGAGAGACAGGCGCTCGGCGTCGAGCGTCGGATACAGGCGCCGCGCCGCGACGAGGCGGTGCACGCCGACGAACAGGAGCAGGCCGAGAGGGATCGCCGCGAGCCACATCCAGTCCGGGCCGTCGGCGCGCTTGACGCCGACGATGTCGCGCAGGCCCTTGTCCTTCCAGTCGGGCGTCAGAACGCTCGCGACCGCGATCTCGGTCCTGGGCAGGACGATCTCGATGCCCTCGGGATAGACGGCGGTCTCGGCGGCCGCGACGACCGCGATGCCGCCGTCGAGGGTCAGAGTCCCCGAGCCGAACGGTATCGCCTCGTAGACGATCGTCTTCGATTCGCCGGGAGCCAAGGTCAGCGGCGGCTCGGCGCCCTTGCCCTGCAGCTCGAGGTCCTCGGGGAGCGCGTCCTGGAGAGAGCCGCGAATGCCCTGGAGCGTGACCGTCTTGGCCGAGGCATTGCGCAGCGTGATCGTCAGGTGCAGGCGCTCGCCGACCGTGACGCCCTGGCGATCCACGCTCACGGCGGCCTCGATCGGACGCGGAAGGACGGCGCGGGCCGTGTCGGCGGCGGGCGCCTGCGCGGCGGCGGCCGAGGACTGGGGCGCGGCCTGGGGAAGCGTCGCGGTCTGGGCGCCGGCCGGCGGCGGAGCCGCGAACAGGCCGATCGAGAGGGCGAGGACCGCGAGGCCCTTCTTGAGCGAGCGGCCGAGGCCGCTCGGGCGGGCCGCCGAGGCGGCGGGGGCCCCGGCGTCTTCCTTGGCGGCCGAGCCGTCGAACACAGCTCCGGCTTCTCGGGGCTTTTCGGCGGCGGCCGCGGCGGTCAGACCCCGGGTCAGGGCGGACGGGGCGGCGGAGGGCGGGCCGGTCTTGGCGGCGTACGAAAGAGGAATACGGGCTCCGACGGCGCGCGCCGGCCCCATCGGTACGGCCGTGACCGGGACGGGCGCGGCTCGGCCCGCCGTCACGGCCAGGGCGGCGGCCGGGGCGGTCCGGACCTGCGGCGCGAGGACGGGAGCGGACATCGAAGCGGGCGAAACGCTCAGCGCCGACGGAGTCAGCGAGGGTATCGGAGAAGAAAGCCCCGGGAACACCAGAGAGGGAACCGGGCGCGCGGGCGCGCCCGCCTCGGCGGCGCGGCCGCCCACCGTCTGGGCGCAGGCCTGATAGGCCTCGGAGCCGGGAGCGCCCGCCGCGAGGGCGAACGACAACAGCGCTCCGAGGAGGCGGCGCAGGGGAGAGCGCCTCATTTATTGATCCAGATCAACAAGTCCACTTCGGGATTATCGCAGACCCGCCGGGAACGGATGTGGGTCCATGGGGAAACCCGGCGCTTGGCAGTCGGCCTAGGCTTTCTGGGCCGGAAGTCCGGTGCCGGACTTTCAGGGGTGAAGCGGGAAAAGCCCGCTCAAGCGGCGGGCGCGTAAATGTTAAATTGGTCCGTCTTCAACGGGCGGACGGAGAAAAAAATGATCAAACGATATCGGCCGGCCTTCCTGCTTCTGCCCCTGCTCGCCAATTGGGCGGCCGCGCCGCTGGCCTTCGCGGAGGAGGCCGCCGCGCCCAAGACCGCCCCGGCCGCGGCCCCCTTCGTCCGCCCCGAGTTCGGCTTCTCGGTGATTTTCCCCGCCCCCCCGGTCCAGGAGACCTCCAAGGACGCGGCGAGCGAGACCAACTTCTTCCGGCTGACGGACGACCACCTCATCTACCAGGTGGTGGTCGCGATCGGGAAAAAGAACCTCGACGCGCCGAAAGAGATGAAAGACGCCGTCGAGGCCGTCGCGGACTCCATGAAGGGCCGCCTGTTCGTGACCGAATCCGTGCGTCACGCCCTCAAGGGCGGCCGGAATCTCCCCGCGATGACCTTCGTGGCCGAGAACGATTCCAAACTGATCACCGGCAAATTCATCGTCGACGGGAAATACCTCTACGGCTACGCCGTCGCCGTGGACCGCGGGTTCGACCGCCACGCCGCCGTCGAGGCGTTCATACGCTCGTTCAAGCTGACGCCCGTCGCGGCGAAATAACGGCGGAGCGGAAGCCGCCGGCGCGCTTGCGTCAGAGCCCGCGCGCGAGCGCGACGGCGCCGAGGACGACCGCGTCGTCGCCGAGGCGCGAGCGGCTCACGGGGCAGGCGCCGACCTTGCGGAACAGGGTGTCGGCCGCCAGGCGCCGCCTGACGATGGGCAGCATGAAGTCGCCGCACGCCTCGATCACGCCGCCGCCGAGCAGGATCAGCTCGGGATCGAAGCAGTGGCGTATACTCACGCAGCCGTCGCCGAGGCGCTCGGCGGCCGCGCGCATGACGCGGGTCACGAGCGGGTCGCGGTGGCGCAGCGCGCGCGCGAGGACCTTGCTCTTGATCTGGCCGAGATTGCCGCCGTTGAGCGCGACGATGTCGGTCTTCTCCCCCGCCTTGACGCCGGCGCGTATGTCGCGCTCCATCGCGGTGCGGCTCGCGTAGGCCTCGAGGCAGCCGCGCGCGCCGCAGCCGCACTTCGGTCCGCTCGGGTCGAGCACGAGGTGGCCCAGCTCCGCCGCCGCGCCGTGCGCGCCCTGCAGGAGACGGCCGCCGGAGATCACGCCGCCGCCGACGCCGGTGCCCGGGAATATGCCGACGAGATCGTCCACGCCGCGGCCGGCGCCGCGCCAGCTCTCGCCGAGCACGCCCAGGTTCACGTCGTTGCCGATGGCCACCGGCGCGTCGAAGCGGCGCGCCAGTTCCTCGGCGATCGGATGGCCCGCGAGCGCGATGTTCGGCGCCACGAGGACCTTGCCGGTCTTCGCGTCCACCAGGCCGGGCACGCCGATGCCGATGCCGCGCAGGCGGTGGGCCTTGAGGCCCGCGTCGGCGATCACGTCGCGGACCGCGCGGACGATGACCTTCATCACCTCGCCGGCGCTCGCCGCCCGCGGCGTGGACGCCTTCTCCCAGCCGATGATCTCGCCGGCGGGGGTCACCAGCCCCGCCGCGATCTTGGTGCCGCCGACGTCCACACCGACGAAAAATTTCTTGGCCACGGGCCGATTCTAGCACTTCGCCCCCGCGGCGCCGTTCCGGTTTTCCGGGTCAGACCTTCAGGCGCGAGGTCAGGAACGCCCAGGCGAACAGCGCCCGCGAGGGCCAGTCGATCGCGGCGGAGAAGATGCCGGCGGCGCTGGCGTCGTTGAGGTCGGCGCCGAGCCAGGCGACGAGCAGAAGCGCCCCCGCCGCGCGCCACGCGGCCGCGGCCAGGGCGGGCCGCGAGCCCGACACGGGAAAGAGGTCTCCGTGGGCCTGCTCGCGCCACAGCCGCCAGAAAATCACGGCGGCGACGAGGGTCCAGGAGCCGACGAAGAAGTAAAGGAGCACTCCGGGAAGCTCCGCGGCCATGCAGGCCCGGGCGATGATGCGCGCCCCGGGAAGCCAGACGGCGAGTCCCGCGAGGCCCCAGACCCAGGGCTCGCGGCCCCTCTCCGCCTCCTCCTCCGACTCGGACCGGCTCCACGCGCGGCGCGCGAGCGCCCACGCGGCGGCGGCGAAGAGGATGTCGGCGACGAGCCAGGTCGGGCCGAGCATGCGGTCGGCCCGGTAGAAATTGAAGGCGGTCTTCACGCCGTAGACGGCCGCGGCCGCGCCGAGGACGAAGACGAGAAAACCGATCGCGAGCATGCCCATCTCCGCGGGCTCCTCGTCGCCGCGGGGGCGCAGGCGGTCGGCGCCGTGGAGGGCTAGGACCGCGGTCATGCCTCCGTCGAAAGCCGCGCAGAGGGCGCCGAGCCAATCGACGCCGAACGGGTGGAAGCCCTGCTGGAGATCCTTGGCGTACACGCCGCCGTAGAGCATCGCCATCGCCGCCCCCGCCAGAAAGACCGCGCCGTCCGACAGGCGCCGCCGCGCGCGGAACCCCTCGATGAGGACGAACAGCCAGAGGTACGGGAACAGGAGATGCCACGGCCCGACCGCGTCCCAGCCGAGCCGCGCCGCGTCGCCGCTGATGAGCAGCGCCAGCGCCGCGGCGAGGAGCGAGCGCGCGAGCATTTCCTTCTAGGGCCTGACCGCGACGGCGTCGATCTCGACGGCGGCGCCCTTGGGGAGCGCTGCGACCTGGACGGTCGCGCGCGCCGGGAACGGCGCCCGGAAGCGCTTCGCGTAGACCTCGTTCATCTCCGCGAACTTGCCGAGGTCGGTCATGTACACCGTGGTCTTGACCACCGCGTCCATCGTCAGGCCGCCCGCCAGAAGAACCTCGAGCAGGTTCTTCAGGGACTGCTCGGTCTGCTCGGCGACGGTGCCGTCGACGAAGGTCCCGTCCGCCCGGAGCGGCACCTGTCCCGAGACGAAGACCATGTCGCCGGCGGATATGCCCTGGGAGTAAGGGCCGATCGCCGCCGGCGCCTTCGGCGTGATGATGGGCGATATTTTCTTGTCGCTCATTTCAGCGCTTCGAGAAGCTTCTTGTTGGTCTTGTGCACGCGCATCATCTCGGTCAGCGCCTTGATCGCCTCGATGTCGCCCATGCCCGCCACGAGGCGGCGCAGCTTGTAGACGCCCTCGAGGTACTCCGGCGTGAACAGCTTCTCCTCCTTGCGGGTGCCGCTGTCGCGGACCTTGAGCGCCGGGAATATTCTCTGCTCGGCTGCCTGCCGGTAGAGGACGAGCTCCATGTTGCCCGTTCCCTTGAACTCCTGGAAGATGATGTCGTCCATCTTCGAGCCCGTGTCGACGAGGATGGTCGCCAGTATGGTCAGCGAGCCCTTGCCCTCGAGCTTGCGCGCCGCGCCGAAGAAGCGCCGCGGAATCTCCATCGCCCGCGAATCGAGGCCGCCCGACATCGTGCGGCTGCCCGTCGCGAACTGGTTGTACACGCGCGCCAGGCGCGTCAGCGAGTCGAGCAGTATGAAGACGTCCTCGCCCGCCACGACCTTCTCGAGCGCCGTGCGGAACAGGTCCTCGGCGAGCTTCTTGTGCTTGTCGTAGGACTGGTCGGAGGAGGAGGCCCAGACCTCGGCGGGCACGGAACGCTTGAAATCCGTGACCTCCTCGGGGCGCTCGTCGATGAGCAGGCAGTACTGGCGGATCTTGGGATCGATCTCGTGCACCGCGTTCGAGATCTGCTTCAGGAACGTGGTCTTGCCGGCTTTCGGAGGAGCGACGATGAGGCCTCGCGTGCCCTTGCCGATGGGCGCCAGCAGGTCGAGCGCGCGCATCGACGGGTCGGTCGAGCCCTTCTCGAGCTGAAGCCACTCGAAAGGATCCACCGGCG
>JAQTNG010000044.1 GCA_028714015.1 Elusimicrobiota bacterium
GTCCTCCGACGACTTCGAGTCCTGGGTGCTCTACGAGGACAAGCGCCTGCTGGTCCTCAATAAGCCCTCGGGCCTGCTCATGCATCCGCTCGGCGACTCCTGGCTCAAGAGCCCCGAGGCGGCGCGGGCGGGCCGCGAGACGAACCTCGCCGCCGAGCTGCAGGTCCACCGTCCCGCCATCCTGAAGGCCGGCACGCCCCGCTGCGGCATCGTCCACCGCCTCGACCGTCCGACCAGCGGCGTGCTCCTCGTCGCCAAGGATCCCGAGACCTACGCCGCGCTCACCGACATGTTCAAGGAGCGGTACATGGACAAGACCTACCGCGCGATCGTGCGCGGCGTCCCGCCGCCGACCTCCCGCGTCTCGGCCCCGATCGGCCGTGAGTCGGGCCAGCGCCAGATCGTCGTCACGCCGCTGGGCAAGCCCGCCGAGACCAACTTCCGGGTCGTCACGAAGAAGAAGATCGCGGCCCTGGTCGAGGCGAAGCCCCTGACCGGGCGCACCCATCAGATCCGCGCCCACCTGGCCTACATCGGCCATCCCGTGATGGGCGATCCCGAGTTCGACCGCAAGGGCGTGCCCTCGGCGCCGCGCCTGATGCTGCACGCCTATCGCATCGCCTTCGAGCACCCGTTCACCGGCCGCCCGGCGCGCTTCGAGGCCCAGCCGCCCGCCGACTTCAACAAGTTCTGGAAGGGCCTCAAATGAACCCCGCTCTCTGGGTCCGCCTCGGCGCCGGGTTCATGTTCCTCGCCGTCGGCCTGGGCGCGTTCGGCGCTCACGCGCTGAAGGCCCGCCTGTCGCCGGAGATGCTCGCGATCTTCGAGACGGGCGTGCGCTACCAGGCTTATCACGCGCTCGCCCTGCTCCTCCTGGCGGCGCTGCGCGGCCCGTCCAAGGCCGGCTGGTGCTTCACCGCCGGGATCGTCCTGTTCTCCGGCAGCCTCTACCTCCTCGCGCTGACGGGCGCGCGGAAGTGGGGGGCCGTCACGCCGATCGGCGGGGTGCTCTTTCTGATCGGCTGGCTGATCCTGATGTTCGCGCGCTTGCCCTCCTCCGTGTTCGAACGCCTCAACATCTAGTAGAATCCGCGCATGAGGGCATTAACCTTTCTCGCCCAGCGCTTCGTCGCCGGCGACGACATCTCCGAGGCGCTCGACGCCGTCCGCGAGCTCAACTCCGACGGGCTGAAGGTCACGCTCGACAACCTCGGCGAGGACAGCCTCGATCGTGCGCACGCGCTCGCCGCCGCCGAGGAGAACCTGACGATGCTGCGCCGCATCGCCGAGTCCGGCGTGGACGCCAACATCTCGCTGAAGCTCACCCAGCTCGGGCTCGCGTTCGACGAGAAGCTGGCGGCGGAGAGCCTGCTGCGCATCGTCGCGGAAGCCGAGCGGCTCAAGACCTTCGTGCGCATCGACATGGAAGCGTCGCAGTGGACGCAGAAGACGCTCGATCTCTTCTACTCCATCCACGAGAAGCACCCCGGCGTCGGCATCGTGCTGCAGTCCAACCTCCGCCGCACGGAGGCCGACGCCAAGGAAGCCGTCGCGCGGAAGGTCCGCGTGCGGCTGTGCAAGGGCGCGTACCGGGAGCCCGTCGCGGTCGCCTTCCCGGACAAGAAGGACGTCGACGCGAGCTACGACCGGTGCGCGG
Organism: Elusimicrobiota bacterium; assembly: GCA_028714015.1. Lineage (GTDB taxonomy): Bacteria > Elusimicrobiota > Elusimicrobia > UBA1565 > UBA9628 > GWA2-66-18. Next base: position 1,658 of record JAQTNG010000044.1, read on the forward strand.
CGATCCTCGCCGGCGCGCCCATTCCGGCCCTGGCGACGCACGACGACGCGCGCATCGAGGCGGCGCTGAAGGCCTTCGACGCGGCGGGCCTCGTGAAGTCCGATTACGAGCTGCAGATGCTGTACGGCATCCGCGGCAAGCGCGCGCGCGAGCTGCGCGAGATGGGCCACACGGTGCGCATCTACGTCCCGTACGGAAGCCACTGGTTCCCGTACTTCTACCGGCGCATCCGCGAGCGCAAGGAGAATCTGCTGTTCGTGGTGAGGAATTTCTTCGAATGAAAGCCCTATTGAAAAAGACGCCCGCGCCCGGCGCCGCCTTCGAGGCGACCGACGATCTGCGCATCAAGCCCGACGAGGTCCTCATCAAGGTGCACCGCGCCTCCATCTGCGGCTCGGACCTTCCCATCTACGGCTGGAACTCCTGGGCGCCGGAGCGCTTCAAGACCCCCAGCACCTTCGGCCACGAGTTCTGCGGGACCATCGAGGAGGTCGGCGCGTCCGCGCGCGACTTCAAGAAGGGCGACTTCGTCTCCGTCGAGAGCCATATTTTTTGCGGACTCTGTTATCAATGCCAAAATGGCCAGCGCCACGTGTGCCGCGAGATGAAGATCATCGGGGTGGACGGCCCCGGCGGCTTCGGCGAGTACGCGGCCGTGCCCGCGCGCTGCGCGTGGAAGCACAGCGACGATTCATTGAGAGATCTTGGCTCGTTATTTGAACCTTTCGGGAACGCCGTGTACTCCGTGCTCGTCGAGCCCGTCGCCGCGAAGTCGGTGCTCGTGATGGGCTGCGGCCCGCAGGGGCTGTTCTCGATCGCCGTCGCCAAGGCCTCCGGCGCGGACCGCATCATCGCCGTCGAGGGCTCGAAGTACCGCGCGGAGCTCGCGATCCGCATGGGGGCGACGACCGTCGTCGCGCCCGGGGAGGACCCGATCAAGGCCGGCAAGGTGAAGGATGGGTATGATGTCGTCTGCGAGATGTCCGGCGCGCAGGCCGCGATCACCCAGGCCTTCAAGTGCGTGCGCAGCGGCGGCCGCATCACCGCGTTCGGCATCCCCTCGAAGAAGATCGAGCTCGACTGGGCCAACGACCTGATCTTCAAGGGCGTGCGCGTGCACGGCATCGTCGGGCGCGAGATCTTCGAGACGTGGTACAAGGCCGACCGCCTGCTGCGCTCCGGGGCGATCGACCTGAGGCCCGTCGTGACGCACACGTTCCCGCTGAAGGACTACGCGGCGGGCTTCGCCGCGATGACCGGCCCCGCACGCGACTGCGGCAAGGTCGTCTTCGTCCCCTAAGAGCCGGACGCCGCCGGCTTGAACGTCCGCAGCAGCTCCTCGAAGGCCTCCCGGCCCGAGGGCTCGCCCGCGGGCCAGGTGTGCTCGAGGACGAACAGTCCGCGCGGCGTCGGGAGCGCCACGACGCGAGAGGACAGCTTCTTGACCCCCGCGTGCGGATCGCGGAACTCGGAATCGATCAGGAACTCCCACGCCTTCGCGCCGCCGGCCGCGGTCTCGCGCAGCGGCGTGGGCAGGCCCGATTGCTTCGCGCGGTAGGCCTCCGGCGTCGTCGCGGGATAAAGCGAAACGCGGATCATCTCGGTGAAGGCGCCGGGCCCGGCGGGGGGGCCGAAGAAGGCCGCCTTGCGCGTCTCGGCCGGGGAGTCGTCCACCTTCCAGCCGCCCGGCAGGGTCGCGCTGAAGCTGTCGTCGGCGGGGCGGTACTCGGCCGGCGCGTTCGGCGCGGGGCGCGAGCAGGCGGCGGCGGCGAGCAAGGCGATCAATATCGGTTTCATTTTGTTTTAGCCGCGCGCGCTTTTTGGATGCGGGCGGGGAGGTCTCCGGGCTTGCTCAGAGATTTGGCCCACGCCGCCGCCTCGTCGAGCCGGCGGTCGCGCAAGGCTGAATCGAGGGCCCTGGTCGCCTTGTCGAGGGCGTTAAGCTCGTCGCTGAAGGAGCCCCGGGGCCGAATCGTGACGGGGCGCGCCTTGGGCGCGCTGGCGAGCAGCTCCTCGGCCAACGCGCGGGCGTCGCGCTCGTAGGCGTCGCGCAGAGCGGCCGGCAAAGGCCGGCTCCTGAAATTGAGCCTTCCGATGAGCTGGCCCTCGGCCGCGAGGCGCGCGTCGCGAAGGGCGGGATCCTTGGCGCGCGCCACCCAGGCGACGGCCTCGTCGGCGATCGCGTCGAGGCGCGCCTCGCCGCCGTCGAGCGCGCCCCGGGGCAGGCTAAGCGCCAGCCTCAGCGCCCGATCGGCGGCGCCCGTCTTCTCGTAGTACGCGACCAGCCCCGCGCCCGCCTCGCGCCGCAGCGCCGGGACGCCCGCGAGGAAGTCGCGCTCGCGCTTGTCGACGTCGGCCCGGTAGCTCTTCAGCTCCGCGTCGCCCAGGGCGAAGCCGGCCTGCTTGAGCTTCTGCTCGATCCAGTTTCGGACCCCGCCGCCGGTCTCGAGCGCGCGCGAGGTCGTGCGCCGCACCTCCTGGCGCGACGCGACGTCGTCGAGCTCCGCGCTGCCCGAGAAGGTGGAGAGATACATCTGCGTGACGCTGTCCTTGAACGCGGCGGGGTCGTGGATCAGGACCAGGCAATAGTCCCGCCAGGGGTTGCGGTCGATGTCGGCGGCGTTTTTCGACAGCAGGTAGCGGCAATGCTCGCGATGCGCCTCGTGCTCCTTGGCGAGGGGATTGGCGCCGGGGAGGTTGCCGCGGAGGGACTCGTCGTCGACGCGGTTGCGGCGCGACTGCGCGGCGTGGGTCAGCTCATGGAAGTACATGACGTCGAGGCTGTCGACGAACAGGGGCATCAGGGACGGATCCTCGGCGAGGAGCTTCGAGACCTGACCAGCGTCGGCGAGGCGGTCCTTGATCTTCGCGAACTTCTCCGGCGGCAGGCGGTCGTGGAGAGCGCTCACGATGACCCAGTGGTTGATGACCATGCGGTCGCCGGACGGATCGTATTGCGCGCCCGGGGCGTTGGGATCGTTGGGGCTTTGCGTGAGCTTGAGGACCATGACGTCGGGCAGGACCAGGCCCTTGGGCCCGCGGAAGCGGGCGAGCAGCTCGCGTCCCGGCGCGGTCTTCGCCATCTCGGCGTTGAAGGCGGCGCTGAGCGCCGCCCCGAGCTTGCGCTCGTCGGGGTCGGGGATGCCCTTGCGGCGCGCGGCGACGCCGGGCCCCGAGCCGGGGATCGCGGCCGAGACGAAGTCGGAGAGCTCGCGCTGGCCGTCGAAGAACTTCGTCGACTCGGCGTAGGAGGCCGCCGCGGGCGCGCGCAGCTCGCCCACCGTCGTCGCGCCGCGCGCGGGCAGCCGCCGGATATTCGGGGGAAGCTCCGTTCCCGCCGAGGAGAGGGCCTGCATGTGCGCGCGCACGTCGTAGGGCACCGGAAGGGCCGGATCGAGCCCCTGCAGCTTGCCGAGCAAGGTCTCCATCGCCGCGTGGGCCTGCTGGCGGCGGTTCGTCTCGCGCCAGACCACCATCGTGAGCCTGTCCAGGGGCTTCGCGTCCGGCCCCATGAGCCGGCAGGTCGTCTCGTCGAGGCGGTAGCCGGAATACACGAAGGCCTGCCAGAGCCCGGCGTCGAGGCGCTCCGTCGCGGCGTCGAAGGGCTTGTGCAGGGCGTCCATGTGCGCCCGGGTGACCACGACGCCTCCGGGGGCGATCAGGCGGCCCCCCGCGTCGTCGATGCGGTAGCCGATCATCTCCCAGTACACGCGCTCCTTGTCCGGGATGGGCTCGGCGCGCAGGTCGAAGGCGGGTCCTCCGACGGGGACGGGCTCGGACGCGGGGGGAATGCCGTGGCCCGTGCAGCGGCCCTCGGGCATGGCGGCGGCGGGGGCGGGGGACCCGGCGCTGGCGTGGACGTGCCCGGGAAAGCCGAAAGGGCAGGCCGCCGCCGAGGCGGCGAGCAGGAGGAACGCCAGGAGGGGTGCCAGCGCGCGCATGGCGCCAGTATAGGCCCGAGGCCCCTTTCTTTCAAGGTCTTTTTTGAGGAATATTTTCGGCGTTCCCCGGCCTCGCCCCTTTACCGGTCGCCGATATATGTCTATAATTATAGACATACCATGATCTACCTGAAAGGCCATCTCGCCCGACCGCTGGACGCCGTTCTGTCGGCCCCGAGCCGCGTCGCCGTGCTGCGGGCGCTGGTCCGCTCGAGGTCTCCCCTGTCGGGCCGCGCGCTCGCGCGCCTGGCGGGGATCAACCACCAGGGCGCGGCCGCGGCGCTCGCGGCGCTGGCCAAGCTCGGCCTCGTCGAGCGCCGCCCCGCGGGCCGCTCGGACCAGTGGCGCCTCGACCGGCGGCGCTGGATCATGACCGAGCTGATCCTGCCTCTGTTCGAGCGCGAGGCCGAACTGGCCGGCGCCGTCGCCGACGCGATCAAGAAGGGCCTGCGCGGCAAGGCGGCCGCCGTCCTCGTCGGCGGCGAGGCCGCGAAGGGCCGCCTCGAGCCGGAGCGGCCCCTGGAGCTCGTCCTGGTGGAGGGCGCCGGGGGCCGGCGGAGCCTGACCGAGGCGGTTCGCGGCCTGGCGGCGCTGATGAAGGAACGGTGGTCGCTCGAGCTCGAGGTCCGCGTCTTATCGCGGCGCGAGGCCGCTCGCGCGGCCGCGCTGGAGGACCTGTGGGAGCTTCTCCCCGTCGAGGGCCCGCCGTCGTTTAATTTCCATCCCGCGGGTTGACCGATCGTCCGTCCTACTTCGCGGCGGGAACGACCGTCCAGCGGTAGAAGGGCGGGGCCGCGCACTCGGGGCACTGGTCCGAATCGAAGAGGCGCGCGCCGTCGCAGCTCGGGGCGGGCTTGCCGGCGCGGTAAAAGAAGAGCGGGATCGCGGTGAAGCTGCGCTCGGCGTGGGCGACCGTGCAGGCGCCCGAAGCGTCGAAGGCGGCGAACAGCCCCTCCTTGCGCGCGAAATCCTTGGAGTTCTCCTTCCGCCAGCCGACGCGGAAATCCAGCGGCCGGCGGTCGCCGGGCGAACCGATCTCGCGCAGCAGGAAAATCTGCGTCGCGAAGGCGGCCGCGGCCGCGAAGCAGTAGACCCCGCGCTTGTCGGCGCGCGCGAGCCGCGGCAGGGCGGCCGCGAGCGCCGCGGTGCCGAGCAGCGCGGGCAGGGAGTAGTACCGCAGGGAGCTCGTGTGGCGGAAGAGGATGAACACCGCCGCGTAAGCCGCCGGCCACAGGAGAAGGGTGCGTTCGTGAAATCCGGTCTTTTTGTCGTGCCACGCGCGCGCGCAGCTCCAGGCGAGCAGGGCGGCCAGGAAAACTCCCCAGACGAGAAGCAGAAAGGTCAGCGGCGCGGGGAGGGCGAGGGAGAAGAGGCGCTTGAACACGATCGGCCCGGCGAACACCTGGACGAGCGGGGCGAGGTGCCACACGACGAAGGCGGTGATCGTGAGCGCGAACAGGATCGTCAGCTCGCGGCGGGCGCGGGTGAACGGCAGGAGCAGCAGCGCGCCGGGGGCGCGCCGGACGGCCGCGGCCGCCAAAACGGGAAGAAGAACGAGCGCCGCGAGGAGCGCCGGGCGGTGCGCGGCCCACGCCTCGTCGGTGACGGGGCTCTTGACGAGCGCCAGGACGACGCCGGCCGCGAGCGCCGCCGCCGCGTCGCGCAGCCGGCCCTCGGCCTCCTTTTCGCCGCGCCAGGCCGCCCTCGCGCCGAAGAGCACGACGAGCGAGGCGGGGATCGAGAGATAGATGAAATGGTTCTCCACGCCCAGCATGGTCAGCGCGACGAGGGCCCACCCGCCGCCGGGACGGGCCAGGGCGGCGAGGGTGCCGAGGATCAGGATCGGGTGCAGCGCGTACACCTCCCACGCCAGGCGCGACTTCATCAGGAAGTACGCCGAGCCCGCGCACAGCAGGGCCCAGGACGCGGCCGCTTCCGGCGAGACGCGCCGGCGCAGATGCAGCCAGATCCCGGCGAGCGCCGCGGCGTTGAGCAGGGCTCCCGGCAGGCGCAGGCTCTCGAGGGATATTCCGCGGGCTGCGAAAAGCGCCGCCGCCAGCCGCGCGTACAGCGGGCCCGTGTAGTGGTTCATCGCATGGGGCGTATAGAAGCCGGTTTGGCGGAGGCGGTCGGCGAAGAGGCCGATCCAGGCCTCGTCGAGGGACATCGCGGGAACGCTTCCCAGCCGCGCGAGCAGGCCGACGAGGCACAGGGCGAGGAGCAGGATCGCGGCCGCGTCAATGCGTTTCATGGGCCGTATTCTATATAATCGGCGCATGACGACTAAGACCGATGGTTTGATGGATTTCCTTGACGCCGAGATCGCCCAGCTCAAAGCCGAGGGCCGTTTCGTGAAGCTCCGGGTGCTGACGGGCCATCAGGCGCCGGTTTCGATCGTGGACGGCAAGAAGGTCGTCAACCTCACCTCGAACAACTACCTCGATCTGACCGAGCACCCCAAGCTGAAGGCCGCCGCGAAGGCCGCCATCGACAGCCACGGCGTCGGCACCGCGGCCGTGCGCCCCATCATCGGCACGCAGGACCTCCACCTGGCGCTCGAGCAGAAGCTCGCCAAGTTCAAGGGCACCGAGGCGGCGCTCGTCTTCCAGTCCGGCTTCACGGTCAACGTCGCCTGCTGCCAGAGCCTGATGAGCGACCCGAAGGACATGCTGATCAGCGACGAGCTCAACCACGCGTCCATCATCGACGGCGCGCGCCTGGCCAAGGCCGCGCGCAAGGTGTACCCGCACAAGGACATGAAGGCGCTGCGAATGATCCTCGAAACGCCGGAAGCCGCGGGCGCGCGCCGCAAGATGATCGTCACCGACGGCGTGTTCTCGATGGACGGCGACCTGGCGCCCCTGCCCGAGATCGTCGAGCTGGCCGAAAAATACGGCGCGTTCGTCATGGTCGACGACGCGCACGCCTCCGGCGTCATGGGGGAGAACGGGCGGGGCACGCCGTCCCACTTCAAGGTCGCCGACCGCATCCAGGTCTCGATCGGCACCCTGTCCAAGGCCGTCGGCTCGGTCGGCGGCTACGTCGCGGGCCAGCGGCGGCTCATCGACTACCTGACCTCGACCGCGCGGCCCTTCACCTTCTCGAGCTCGCATCCGCCGTCGGTGATCGCGACCTGCGCCGCCGCGATCGACGTGATGCTCGACGAGCCGCAGCGCATACAGAAGCTGTGGCAGAACGCGAACCACTTCAAGGAAGGCCTCAAGAAGCTCGGCTTCGATACGGGCGCTTCCGAGACGCCCATCACGCCGGTGCTCATCGGGGATACCAAGAAGGCGCAGGAGTTCTCCGCGCGCCTGTTCGACGAGGGCGTGTTCGCGCTCGCGATCTGCTTCCCGATCGTGGCCCGCGGCAAGGACCGCCTGCGCACGATCGTGTCCTCGGGCCACACCGCCAAGGACCTCGACTTCGCGCTCGAGAAGTTCGGCAAGGTCGGCCGCGAGCTGGGCCTGATCGGCTAGAAATTCGACGGCCCCTGCTGCGCCACGCGCTTGTTGAGCTCGTCGAGGACCTCGGCGCGCTTATCGGCGGGAGCGCCGGACGCCTCGCGCTCGGCTTCCTTCAGCATGGCCCCGAAGTTCGGCGCGAGTATTTTGATGTACTCGTCGTCGATCGCGGCGGCCTCGAGCATGAACGCCTCGCGCGCGGGCGCGGGATGCCCGGAGGCCGTCTCCGCCGCGCTCCAGTGCGTCGCGGCCATGGCGAGGGTCCACGAGGCGTAGGCGCGGCGCTGCTCCGGATCCGAGAGCCGCGCCATGAGGCCGGGAAGCTTCGCCGGATCGGCGGCGTCGTCGTTGATCGCCGCGAGGATCGCCGGGTCGGCGGCGTAGGCGCCCAGGTCCAGCGCGGCTCTCTGGCCGGCGAGGCTGTACGCGGCGTCGCGGCGGCCGAGCTTTTCGGCGGCCAGCGAGTTCTCCAGTATTCCTCCGATCATGGCGCTCAGCCCGACGACCTGCACGGCGACGTCCCAGTCCTGGGCGGCGTGCCAGCCCAGCAAGGTGAGCCTGCGGGCCTCGACATCGGCCTGGGCCCAGTCCTCGCGGGCCTTCGCCGCGGCGAAGCGTTCGTGCTGCAGGCGGCTCAGCGACATCAGCATCTGGATGCGCACCGCCAGCCCCGCGACGAAGGCCTTCGTGCCGGGCCGCGACAGGCGGATTCCGAAGGTGGAGCGCTCCTTCCTGAGGGCGGAGTCCATCATGGCGGCCTGCTCTTCGGTCGGCGCCGGCACGGGCCTTCCGGGGACGGCGTCGATGAATCCGCCGCGCGTGCCCAGCATGCTCAGGTAGTCCGGCGCGGCGTCCTCGTCGAGGAGGTCTCCGGGCAGGAAGGCGGGGAGGTTCGCGGGGTACGCGAGGCGCGCGGGATGGTAGTTCGCCGCCTCGAAGGGCAGCGCCTTTTTTCCGTTTTTCGAGCCGACCCACGCGCCGAGGAGCGCGAGCCCGGCGACCCCCAGGACGAAGGCGCCGCCCAGCGCGGCGAGCACCCACGGCCAGACCCGCCGCTTCGCGGGCGGCGGCGGGCCGGCCTCGGCGAAGGCCTGGTCCAGAAGCTCGGGGGAGAAGCCCTGACCCGCCAAAAAGACCCGGATGGAGGCGTCGGAGCGGCCCCCGCGATGCTCCCGGATGTAATCGACGGCGACGCGGGCCAGGGCCATGCCGCGAGTATACGCCCGGCGCGGCGGGCCGTCAACCCGCCGCCGGCGCTATCGCGCGGCGAATTCCACGGGGTGGAATTTAATGTCCATGTTTTCCTGCTTGTATATGGCTAGGAGGGCCGAGCGCACGCCGGCTAATTTGCCGGCCGGTGCTTTCGCGTCATGGAGTATGACCACGCGGAACCTTAAGTATTGGTTCGAAACCGAAATGCGCTCCTCTTTGACGCCCTTGGCCTGACGGGCTTCTTGAGTCTGTTTTTGACCGTTCGTCTGTTGATAGGGCGATCGAGTTGAGTCGGCGAACCCGAAACCCTCAAATGGCGGATCGTTTTCCAAGTCCTGCGTCTGTGCGGCGGTCGAGAGGCTTATTTCGTTTTTGACCTTGATCTTTGTCGCCAGTCCTTCGCCCGTGCGGTCGCTGTATTCGTATTCCCGCTTCACCTCGAGCTTCAGCTTCACGAAGGCGGAGCTTTGGCCGGCTCCTAAAATCGGATCGAGCACCCGGGCTTGCATGCGGTCCGCCGTCTCCGTTTCGATCCGATGAATGGTCATCAGCGAATCGTCGTCGGCCCATGAGGTCAGGACGAGAAAAGGCATGAGGAGGAGGTGCCTCATCGGACGCTCATCGCGGCGGCGAGCTCGAGGCCCGCGCGGTAGCCGGCGGCTTCGAGGGCCTTGTCGGCGGCGCCGTCGCGGTCGGCATCGAGCCCGGAGGCCGCGCCCGACGCGTGGAGGGGGGAGCCCTCTCCTTTTAGAACCAAGGCCGCGTTGGCGCGCACGGCGGTCGTGCCCGCGATGAGGCTTTCCGGCAGGTCCGCGGTCCGCGAGGTGCCCGTCAGCTCGGGGGCGCCTCGGCCGCCTTCCGTTTCGATGTGCTTCTCGCGCAGGGCGCGGGCCACGCCGGCGGCGAGAGGCCCTTCCGGTATGCGAAGCGCGACCGTGGAAAACGGCGCCGGGCCCTCGCGCACGCGCGCCCTCACGCGCACGCGCACCATGCCGTCGCGCACGTCTTCCTGAACCGGGCGCGACGACTCGACGAAGCCCCGGCTTCGGGACGTCGTCCGCTGCTCCGTGGTGACCGCGCCCTCGACGCGAGAGCTCGACTCCACGGCCACGCCCGCGACCGACTCGACCGCCCGCCGTCGCGCGTCCCCGATGGCCCGGTCCCGGGCGTCCCCGAGTCCGCGCGCGTCCACCGGGGCGAAGCCCTCGGCCTCGACGACCCTCGTCTTCGGCCCCGCATGCGCGCAGGCCGCCGAAGCGAGGACCGCCGCGAGCGCGAGGCGTTTCACTGGAGGCGGCTCCCCAGCGACTTCTCGAGCGCCGACTTCGGCAGGCGCAGGGTCACGACGCAGCCGTTGTCGGCGGTGAACTCGGATGTGTGGATCTCCGCTCCCCGGATCACGTCGCTGACGCGCGCCGACAGCGTCGAGTCGGTTTCGAGCGCCCGCTCCACGGTCACGCCGCCCTCGAGCCGCACCCCCTTGATCATCGACAGCAGCTCGTACTGCGCCTTGACGATGGCCGCGTCGCGGGCCAGCGACATGCGCTGCGTGTCCGACTTCAGAGCCGGATCGGACGCGCCGATGCCGATGGCCTCGAGGTAGCCTCCCTTCGCCGGCTTCTGGTCGATGACCCGGTCCACGGCCCCGTCGTGCACGCGCCGCGTCACGCCTCCGCAGCCCGCCAGGACCGCGACCGCCAACAGACCGGCTGCTCTCATGTCCATGCGGCCTCCTTGAGTTCTCATCCTTCGCACAGCCCCGTCAAAACCTTGATCTCCTGCAGGCCTTTGGCCAGCGCCGCCTGCTCCGCCGGAGTCAGAGGCGTGCGAGCCGCGGCGTCGTAGCGCTCGTGCAGCCTGAGGAAGAACTGCCGCTTGATCTCCGCGTTGCGAATCTCGGAGCCGGGGTTGTTCTTGAGCGAGCGCAGGGTGAAGGCGGGGTCCTTGAGGCGCTCGGCCCAATAGCGGGCCTTGAAATCGAGTATGCGTTTCTCGACTTCGTCCACGCTCGTCAGGCAGGAGCCGCCGGATTTGAACGGCTCGTCGCCCAGGTCGGGGACGGGGACGATCCAGGTCGAGGCGTCCTCGCCGATCGCCCGCTCCTCCCAATCCTTGGTCACGCGCACGGTGTCCGCGGCGAGCACCTGCGCGGTCTCGGTGTGGATCAGGCGCGCGTTGATCTCGACGCGGTCGCCCTTCAGCTCGACGATGGTCCCGGTCAGGATCGCGTCGACTCCGAGAACTTTGCCGAGCGTCTTGACCGTGTCCTGATCCATGATGCCGAACACGCCCAGGCGCTGCTCCTCGAGGATCTTGTCGAGCAGGCGGCGCTCGACCAGGTCGAGCTCGCCGCGCGCGAGGATCTGGATGACCAGGCGCTCGGAGACGATCGCGCCGGAGAAGGAGGCGGAGCCGCGCGGGCCGGTGAAGGGAACGACGGCCACGCGCTTGACCTTGCGAGCCGCGGCGGCGGCGGTCATGGCCCGGGCCATGTCCTTTAGGTCTTCCGAGGCCCGCGCCGGGGAGGCGAGGGCTAAGGCGGCCAGCGGCGCCGCGAGTAAGGCTCTTCGGAAGACTCCCATGATCGATGGAGTCGTTCGTTTCGGCGGCCCGGCCGGCTTGGCGCTTTCGCGCCGTCAGCCCCGTCGGCTTTGCGGCCCCGGGTTTCCCCGGGTGTGCCCTTCTCGGTCAAATCGACTGCCTCAGGAGTCTAACAGCCCGAATGTTTACTGTAAATTCACCATCGTGTTACGCCGCGTTACGGCCGTGTTACTCGCCGATCCTCAAGGAAGCAATAGCCGAAATTCTTCACATTAACGATCCTTTCGGCGAGCTCCTTGGGCAGGGTTTTCTTCAGGCGATTGAGCATCACGTCGAGCGCGCGGGAGAGGCCGGGGTTCTCGACGCCCTCGACCATCCGGTAAAGGTCCTCGCGCGAGACCGGCTGCGGCCCGCGCTCGACGAGGATGTGGAAGAGGGCGAAGGCCTTCGGCGTGAGGTCCGCGACGGGCGCGTCCTTCCAGAAGACCCGGCGGTCCTCGCGGTGCAGGCTCAGCTCGCCGTGATGGAGCACGCCCGGGGCCTGGCGCTCGCGCTTGAACAAGGCGTCGAGGGTGGCCATCAGCTCGCGCGAGCTGTCGGACTTGCCGACGAAGTAGTCCGCGCCGTTCTCGAGGCCGAGCACCTTCTCGCGCCCATGGGCGGTGAACATGACCACGGGCACGCGGGCTAAAGCGGGGATGGCGCGCATCTTGCCGCAGACCTCGCATCCGTTCTGGTCGGGGAGGCCGAAGTCGAGCAGGACGCAGTCGGGCTTGCGCTGGACCGCCGCTTCCAGGGCCTGCGCCCCGGTCATGGCGTATTCCACGAGCGAGTAGCCCGCGGCGGGGAACCAGAGCCTGAGCAGCTCGATCCAGCCCGCGTCGTCCTCGACCACCAGTATCCGCTCGGCGCGCATGTAATAGGAGTATAGAGGGGGGGCGACCCGCCGTCAATGGCGCTCGTCGTGGTATAATTGAGGACCCCCATGCCGATTTCCCTTTTTAAGGTGGAAGATTCCCTGACCCGGGTTCGCGCCGGCCTGGAAAGCCGCGCCCGGCGCATCGAGGGGCGCGTCGGCTCTGAGCTGGCCTCCCACATCGGCCGGCCGGGCAAGATGCTTCGCTCCCGCTTCGCCCTGCTCCTGTCGGGCGCTTTGGGCGTGGATCAGGAGAAGGCCGAGGGCGTCGCCCGGGCCATGGAGCTCGTGCACAACGCGAGCCTGCTCCACGACGACTGCGTGGACGAGGCCGACCTGCGCCGGGGACATGCGACCCCCAACAAGATTTTCGGCACCACCGTCGGCCTCCTGCTCGGCGACCTCGCCTTCTCCCAAGGCCTCGAGGAAGCCATCGACATCTCGCCGAACGCCCCGAAGCTGCTCGTCACGACCGTGCGCGAGATGACGGTGGGCGAGCTTCAGGAAGAGTTCTTGAAAGGATCCACGGCCGTCACCGTGGAAGCCTACATGGGCGTCGCGGCCCGCAAGACCGGCGCTTTGTTCGAGTGGGGCGGCGCCGTCCTCTCCGAGCTCAGCCCCTTCCCTCACGAGCAGAGCGACCCGCCGCGCCTCGCCTGCGCGGCCGGCATACTGCTCCAGATCGTCGACGACATTCACGACTACACCTTGACGGAAAGGGTGTCGGGCAAGGACGAGGGCCAGGACCTGGCCAACCGCAAGCTCACCTTGCCGTGCATCTACGCGGTGCAAGACCCCGCCGCGCGCGCCGACTTCCTGGCGCTGTGGAACGAGGCCAAGCCCGACGCCGCCAAGATCGCGAAGCTCCTTAAGGATCGCGGCCATATCCAAAAGACGCGCGAAAAGGGACGGGAGATCGTGGACTCGATGCAGGCCATGATCAAGAAGCTGCCGTGCAGGGCCGAGGCGGCCGAGCTCGGCTTCTTCGTCGAAGTGATGGCGAAGAGGGAGTTCTAGATATGTCGTACGAGGCCCTGCTCCGCAAGTCGTGGAAGAGCGGGGACTTCGTCGTTTCGGAGACGGAGGCGGCGTCGGCCGACCCGGCCGACGCGGCGACCCAGCGGAAAGTCCGGCGTGAAATCGAAGAGATCGCGGCGCGCGAGGCCTGGGACGCCAACTCCTGCCTCGTCGCCCACAGAGAGGGAATCATGAAGCTTGCTCCATTCGTCAAGTTCCGGGAAGAGAAGTTCGGCGCGGTGCTGTTCGAGACGCGCTCCGAGAAGGTCTACACTTTGAGCCCCACGGGCGCGGCCGTCGTGCGCGAGGTCATCGCCGGCGCGGAGTCCGGCAACCTCGTCGCCAAGCTCAAGGAGAAGTTCGAGGACCCGAGCGGCAAGATGGCGACGGAAGCCGAGTCGTTCCTCGCGCAATTGAAGGAAAAAGGCTTGATCATCGAATAAGAGGTTGCGCCCATGGCCCCCGAATTAGCCGCCAAAGAAACTGAACAGCAGAACACCTCGGACCTCGCCGCGCCGCTGTACGTGGCCTGGCAGATCACCAACGAATGCAATTTGGCCTGCCTGCACTGCATCGAGGAGTCCGGCCCCGGCAAGGCGTTCAAGGACGAGCTGACGACCGAGCAGGCCTACGGCATCATCGACCAGCTCATCAAAAGCGAGGTTCCGTACGTCTCGTTCTCCGGCGGCGAGCCCATGGTCCGCCCCGACTTCTTCGGCATGGTCGAGCGCATCACCAAGGGCGGCGTCGGCCTCAAGATCGAGACCAACGGCCATTACCTGACCCCCGAGAACTGCAGGCGCCTCAAGGACCTCGGCGTGAAGGCGGTCCAGGTCTCCCTCGACGGAGCCACCCCCGCGTCGTTCAATAAGATGCGCGTGAACGGCCGGCTCGAGTCGGCGCTCGGCGGCATCAAGAACCTGCGCGAGGCCGGCGTGCCCATCGAGATCAACTTCGTGCCCGCCAAGTTCAACATCAAGGAGATCGGCGCGGCCGTCGACCTCGCCCATGAGATCGGCGCCTACTCGTTCTACACCGGCAAGCTGATGTTCACCGGCAACGCGGTCCGCACGTGGGGCATCACCGCCCCCGACGAGGCCGACTATCCGGAGTTCTTCGAGACTTTGCGCTTGAAGTGCGACGAGTACGCGGGCAAGATGCGGGTCTACTACCACGCGATGGGCCTGCTCGACGAGCTCCGCTACCGCCTGGAGAACCCCGCCGCCCTGTTCATCATCCTGCCCAACGGCAAGGTGAAGCTGATCAACGCGCTGCCGTTCACCTGCGGCGATCTTCGCACCGACACGCTCGGCCAGGTCTGGGCGCAGTTCCAGACCGCCTGGAAGAGCCCGCGCGTCTCGACCTTCATCGACCGCCTCGCCGAGGACCCGAACATCGTCTCCCGCCTGCATCAGTGGGAAGAGGTCGGCGGAAAATGACCGACGTCTTCGCCGCCCCGCACGCGCCAAGGGAACAGACTTTCGTCATGAAGGTCGCCTCGGTCGTGCGCTACCGCTTCTTCCTGTACGCGGGATTGCTTCCCTACTTCCTGGGAGCGGCGTGGGCGAGCGGAGTCGAGAAGACCTTCAAGATGCCGGTCTTCGTCCTTGGCCTGATCGGCATCTTTCTCTCCGTTGTAGGCGTGGAGAGCTTCAACGAGTACTTCGACGCGAAGATGGGCACCGACCGCGTGTTCAACCCGGACGCGGAGGAGTACATCCCCGAGTGGATGTTCTCGCTCGGCGTGACGGCCTTCGCCGTCGCGGCCGCCATCGGCTTCTATCTCGCGCGGCAAGGCGGCTGGCCGATCGTGCTCTACACTTTGCTCGGCGGCGCGGCCGCCGTCTGGTACGTGGGCCCGCCCATCCGCTGGGTTTATCGCGGCCTCGGAGAAACGGTCATCGGCCTGTCCTACGGCCCGTGGATGGTCCTCGGGTCGCTGCACCTCCACACCCACCGCTTCTCCTGGGGCGCTTTGCTCGCGTCGCTGGTGCCCGGACTGCTGATCATGTCGCTGGCGACCGTGAACAATATCCCGGATTTCCATCAAGATCGCCTCGTCGGCAAAAAGAATCTGGTCGTTCGATTGGGGAGGAAAAACGGACGGGTGCTTTATTTGTCCCTGTCCGCGCTGGGATTGCTCATCATACCGTTCGGCGTATTCCTCGGAATTTTCCCCAAGCTGACGGTCCTCGCCGCCTTGGCGGGCCTGCCTTTGTGGATCATGTCTTTGCGCGCCG
>JAQTNG010000045.1 GCA_028714015.1 Elusimicrobiota bacterium
ACGGAGCCTTGAGCGAGATCTTCTTGCCCTTCCACTCGACTTCGGTCGCGCCGACGGCCTCCGCGCACTCGGTCAGCAAGGTCTCGAACAGAGACGCCATCCCTTCGTAGTCGGAGTACGCCTCGTACGCCTCGAGCATGGTGAACTCGGGGTTGTGGCTCGTGTCGAGGCCCTCGTTGCGGAACACCCGGCCGATCTCGTAGACGCGGTCGAGGCCGCCGATCACGAGCTTCTTGAGGTAGAGCTCGGTGGCGATGCGCAGGACCATCTCCTGGTCGAGCGCGTTGTGGTGCGTGTGAAAGGGACGCGCCGAGGCGCCGCCGGCCTGGCCGAGTAGGACGGGCGTCTCCACTTCGATGTAGCCGCGGGAATCGAGGACGCGGCGTATGGTCGAGACGATCTTCGCGCGCTTGATGAAGGTGTCCCGCGACTCCGGCGTCGAAACGAGATCCAGATGGCGCTGCCGGTAGCGGAGCTCCGTGTTGGTGATGCCGTGCCACTTCTCGGGCAGCGGGCGAACGGCCTTGGCGAGGATGACGGCGTGCTCGACGGCGACGGTGGGCTCGCCGGTCTTGGTGATGAACACCGTGCCGGAGGCGGCGACGAAATCGCCGACCGCGAGGTCCTTCTTCACCAGCGCGAAGACGTCTTCCGGCAGCGCGTCCTTCTTGAAGTACACCTGCGCGGTGCCCGACAGATCGGCCAGACGGCCGAAAATGGACTTGCCCATGTCGCGCAGCTCGGTGAGGCGGCCCGCGATGGCCACCTTTTCCGTCGTGTGCTGCATCGGCTCGGTCAAAGTCGTGCCGAGTTTTTTAACGGAAGAGCACTCGTTATTGCGCACCGTGCGGGAAGGAAAAGGATCGATGCCGCGGACGCGCATGTCCGCGATTTTCGCCTTCTTGACGGCCATCAATTCTTCGAGGCCGCGTCCCTCGTTGTTGTCGCCGGCAGGCGAGGTCGGCATGTCAGACATTCTTCTTTTCTCCGCGCGAGGCGAGGATGCCGGCGATGAGCTCGCGCAGCATCTTGGGATCGAAAGGCTTTTGCACGTAGGCCGCCACGTTCGGCGCCATCTCGAAGAGGTCGCGCATCTTCTGGCCCTTGGCGGTCAGCACGAGTATGGGGATGTCCTTGCCGCGCGGCTCGGTCTGGAGGCGCATGTTGAGCTGATAGCCGTCCATCACCGGCATCATGATATCAAGGACGATGAGGTCGGGAAGGGGAAGAGCCGGATTGACCGGCTCGAGGCCGAGGCGCTCGAGGGCGATCTGGCCGTTGCCGGCCTCGGTGACCGTGTAGCCCTCCTTTTCGAGGGCGAAGCGCAGCAAGGTGACGATATCGGGTTCGTCGTCCACGACCATGATGACGGGCATCAGCGCTTCTCCAATAGGTTCGCGACCATCTCGCGCAGCATCTTGGGATCAAACGGCTTCTCGAGGTGCGCGGTCGCGCTCCCGGTCGAGGCGAATTGGTCCATCGCCCCGCCCTTGGCGGTCAGCACGATGACCGGAACGGTTTTCGTGCGCTCGTCTTCCTGAAGGCGCGCGCGCACCGCGTAGCCGTCCATGACGGGCATCATCACGTCGAGGATCACGAGATCTGGTATGACGGCGGTCTCGTCGCGCGGCTCGACGCCGGCCTTGGCGAGCGCCTCGGCCCCGTCGTACGCGGCAACGACCATGTGTCCGTCTTTTTCAAGCATGAATTTGATGAGCGTGACGACGTCGCGCTCGTCGTCGACAAGCAGTATCCGCGCCATGGCGTTGATTCTATTAAATATCCGTCCCCATGAAACCGGATGCAACCTGATATAATCGCCGCGTGAAATTGATTTTCTTCGCCGCCGCGGCCGTCCTCGCCGTCCCGCACCCCGCCGCCGCCAGTTGCGGGGCGATGGGGTGCACCATCGAGCATGAGCGCTTCGACGCGCCCAGGACCGGCCGCGCCCGCCTCGACCTGGCGCTTCAATACGTCGATCAGAACATACCGCGCGCGCTGGGCGAACGCGCGCCGGTCGGGCTCGTGCCGAATCCGGATCACGATGAGGTGCGCACGCTCAGCCGGATATGGATGGCGCGCTTCGATTACGACGCCGGCGACCGCTGGGGCGTCGGCCTGGCTTTGCCGGTGGTGTCGCGCTTCCATGAGCACGTCGACGTCGCCTCCGGCGACCGCAACGCCTGGCGCTTCACGGGGATCGGCGACCTGCTCGTCGAGCTGCGCTGGACCGTCTGGCGCGGCGAGGGCGCTCGTAAACCCGCGGTGGCGCTGACCGCGGGCGGGAAGTTCCCGACCGGGCGCACCGGCGCGCACAACGACTTCGACGCGGCCGAGGTGCCGCTCCAGCCCGGGTCCGGCTCTTACGACGCGATCGCGGGCGCCGTTTACACGCAAAACTTCGGCCGCGGCGCGGGCGGACGGGACCGCTCTTTCTTCGCGCGCGCCGCTTACCGGAAGAACGGTCCGGGCTCGCGCCGCTACCAGCTCGGCGACGAGTTCCAGGCGACGGTCGGGGCGGCGCTCCCGGTGCTCAAGCGGCTCGACCTCGACGCGCAGGCGAGCCTGCGCGTGCGGCGCAAGGACCAGCCCGGGGACACCCCCGAGGACGTCTCCTTCACCGGCGGCGAGTACGTGCACCTGAGCCCGGGCGTGCGCTGGCATTGGGGCGGGGGCTTGTCGACCTACGGCTACCTTCAGCTGCCGGTTCATCAGCGCGTTAATCGCGAGCAATTGACGGCCGATCGGGCGTGGGTGTTCGGCGCGACCTGGGAGTTCGCCGCGCCCGCGCTCTAGTAGCCGGTGAAGAACGGCGCGGCGTCCTTGGGACCAGCGGGATAGCGGTCTTGCCGGAAACGGGAGGCGAGCGCGGCCGGGATCTTGTCCTTGATCCGCCGGTACAGCGCGTCCGCCTCGAGGGTCTGCCCTTGGGAATCGAGAAGGTTCGCGCGGCGCAGGAGCACCCAATCCTTCATGCCGCGCGGGTGGGGGAGACGCTCGAGCGCCGAAAGCCAGCGCGCGGTCTCGGCGGCGCGGCCCTGCAGCAGGCGGCTTTCGACCGCGCGGTACAGCGCCCAGGCGCGCGCCGGCGTGCGCACCGAGGGATGCAAAGTCTTGATCCAATTGCCGTCGGGATCGGCGAGAGCCGCGGCCGCGTCGAAGTCCCCGCGCCGCTCGGCGACGTAAGCGCGGCGCAGGCGGTAGATCGGGTTGTGCGGGTAGTGCGCCGCCAGCTCGGCGAGCAGCTTCTCGGCCCCGGCCCAGTCGGCCTCGTCGTCCTTCGAAAGAATGACCGCGAGCACCGATCGAGCCTCCATGCGCGCGATTCCGGTCGACTCGGCGACGCTCCACAGCTCGGCGAGGCCGAGCTTGCGGTCGGCGCCTTCGCCGACCAGCAGATAGGCGAGGGGCTTGGCGCCGGCGGGCATGCGCGCGGCGAAGTAATGGTACATGCCCATGCCGAGGCGCGCGTCGGACAGCGAGGGGTCGAGGGCGAGCGCTTTCTTCAGGTGCTTGATGGACGCCGCGCCGTCGGGCAGGGCCCGAAAAAAATTCTTCTTCGCCACGTTCGCCCGCGCGCGGAAGCCGAGCGTGGCCCCCAGGTAATAGTGGGCCTCGGCGGGGTTTAAGTCCATGAGCGCCTGGGCGGAGCTCTCGGCGGCCTCGTTGTCGGCCTCGAACTGACGGTAGGTCCCGGTCGAGCTCATGCCCTCGGCGATCCAACGCTGGTAAGACGAGACGCCGCGATAGAAGGCCCCGGCGGGATGCCGGGGGTGGCGCGCGGCCAGGGCGTCGGAGGCCGCCCGGGCGTTGTCGAAGTCCATGTCGTAGAACAGGTCCACGACACCCGCCAGTTCGCGCTCGAATTCGGGGGGAGCGGCCGTCGCCGGGAGGGCGAGCGCGAGGAGGACGAGGCAGAAGCTCATGGTCAAAGATATATTATCCGTTCATGGCAAACAAAGAAGCGGTCGTTCTGATCGGTCACGGCGGCACGGCGAGGGATACTCCCCGGCCGCTGATCGCGGAGCTCAAGAGGCTCGAGGCGGAACGCCAGGCGCGGCGCGAGCTCAAGATGAGCTCGCGCGAGGCCGAGCTCGACAAGCAGGTCCGCGAGTGGCCGCGCACGCCGGACAACGACGCTTACAAGCTCGGCGTAGACGAGATCGCCCGGGCCCTGGCCCCCAAGCTCGGCGGGCGCAGGCTCGTCGCGGCCTACAACGAATTCTGCGCGCCGTCGGTCGAGGACGCCATCGAGTCCCTGGTCGAGGAAGGCTATACGCGCATCAGCCTGATCTCGACGATGTTCACGCGCGGCGGCCTCCATGCCGAGTGCGAGATCCCCGGCATCGTCGCGCAAGCGCGCAGGACCCATCCCGGAGTCCAGGTCGAGTACGCGTGGCCTTTCGACGCCGGCTACCTCGCCGACTTCCTCGTGGGGCAGCTCCACCGCGCCTTTCCTTCATCGGCTTATATTCGCTAGAATCGCCGCATGGCTATTGAACAGACGCTCATCCTCATCAAGCCGGACGGCGCCTTCCGCAAGCTGACCGGCCTCACCATCGACCGCCTCGACGCCACCGGCCTCGAGATGGTCGGCGCGAAAATGATCTGCGTCACCGACAAGATCGCCCGCGAGCACTACGTCGGCCTCAAGGATAAGCCGTTCTTCGAGGATCTGATCAAGTACATCCGCGGCGGCTATCACGGCATCAGCGACAGCCGCATACTCGCCCTCGTCTACCGCGGCGAGAACGCGATCAAGGCCGTCCGCGCCGTCGCCGGCGCGACCAACCCCGAGCAGGCCGCTCCGGGAACGATCCGCGGCTCGTTCGGCCGCATGAACAGCGTCACCAAGCAGTTCGAGAACGTGATCCACGCCTCCTCGGACCCGGCGGACGCGGCGCGGGAAGTGGCGCTGTGGTTCAAGAAAGACGAGATCATCCCTTAACGCCATGAGGTCCGCGGTTCTTCTCGTCGCCGCGCTGGCAGGGTCGGCGATGGCCGCGGTTCCGGCCAAGCCGACCCCGCATGCGGGCCCTTCTCTGCCCGGCGAGCCCGTCGAGCTCAAGACCATCGACGGCTGGACGCTGAAGGCGGTCTTCGCGCCGTCGGTGCCCGGCAAGATGACCTTGCTTCTGCTCCACGGCACCGGTCAGCGCAAGGAAGACTGGAAGCGCCTGGCGTTCCCGCTCACGCGGGCGGGCTACGGCGTGATGGCCGTGGATCTTCGCGGGCACGGCGAGAGCCGGACCAGCCCCTCCGGCGAGGAGATGACCTGGAAGAAGCTGCGCGCCACCCCGACCGCCAACGACTTCGCGGACATGTCGCGCGACGCCGAGGCGGCCGTCGCCTGGCTCGCGGGCCAGGGCGTCCCCGAGGACTCGATCGGCCTCATCGGTTCCGAGGTCGGCGGCAGCATCGCGATCCGCTACGCGGCGACGCACCAGAAGGTTCCGCTCGTCGTGATGCTCTCTCCGGGCATGCGCTGGCAGGAGGTGCTCACGCCGAACGCGCTGCGCGCCCTCAAACGCCCGATTCCGACGCCCGTGCTGATGGTCTGCTCCGAGGCGGACAAGCGCTCCTCGAAGGAGGTCCCGATCCTGCACGCCTTCGCGAAGGCGGCCGTCGGCGAGCGTTACGCGACCTTGATCATGGTGCCTCAGGAGCGCGGCACGCGCATGTTCAATGCCCAGCGCTCGCTCGTCGGCCAGGTCATCGATTGGCTCGGCAATCCGATCGCGCCGGAAGCCACGGCCGTCTCGACGAGCCCGCTTCTCGGCGGAACCACGTCGATGGACAAGGTCCGGGCCCTCGGCGAGAAGACGCTGATCGACGACACCGGCACGCCTCCTCCTTCCCTTCAGCCGGGCGACGACAGCGACGAATAGTGGCTCTTCTCTCGGCCCGGGCCTACGCGCGCCTGCCCACGGAGCAGGCCAATCCGCGCACGCGGAACATCGATACCAAGTCTTCTTCCCAAATCGTCCGCCTCATCCTCGACGAGGACCGCCTCGTCCCGGCCGCCGTCGCGCGCGTCGCGCGCGAGCTGGCGCAGGGCGTGGACGCGCTCGCGAAGACCCTGGCGTCGGGCGGCTCGGTGCTCCTGCTCGGCGCCGGCACGAGCGGACGCCTGGCCGTGCTCGAGGCGGCCGAGTGCCCTCCGACGTTCAACACCACGCCGCGCCAGATCCGCGCGGTCATCGCCGGCGGCAAGCGCTCGGTTTTCCGCGCCAAGGAAGGCGCCGAGGATGAGCCCGCTCTCGGGAAGAAGGCCGCCGCGACGGTGCGCCGCGGAGATTCGGTGATCGGCGTCGCCGCGAGCGGCGTGACGCCGTTCGTTCATGCCGCCTTGGCCGTGGCGAAAAAGCGCGGGGCCACGACGATTCTGGTGACGTCCAACGGGCGCCCGAAAGGCCGCCACGCCGACATCGTGATCGCGCCCCTCGTCGGCCCCGAGGTCGTGACCGGCTCGACGCGCCTGAAGGCCGGGACGGCCGCCAAGCTCGTTCTCAACGCGCTCACGACCGGCGCCATGATCAAGATCGGCAAGGTGTACGACCACTGGATGGTGGATCTCAAGCCGACCTCGCGCAAGCTTCGCCTGCGCGGCGAGCGCGTCGTCGCCGATCTCGGAGGCGTCTCGCCCGCCCGCGCGCGCTCTCTCTTCCGCGCCTCGGGCGGCAGCGTGAAGACCGCCGTCGTGATGGCGCGCAAAGACCTCGCCGCCGGTCCCGCGCGCGAACTGCTCGTGCGCTCGGGCGGAGCCCTGCGCCGCGCCCTTGGAGGATCTCAATGAAAGGCCGCATCCAGATCGAGACCATCTCGAGCATCGTGCTCAAGGACAACCCCCTCGGCGACCCGCGCCGCCGCGAGATTCCCGTCTACCTGCCGCCGTCCTACGGGACCGCGCGCGGCCGCCGCTACCCGGTGCTCTACTACCTCCCCGGGTTCACCGGCACCTCCCGCGGCGCGCTCAACTCCAATCCCTGGAAGGAGAACATCGCCGAGCGCTTCGACCGTCTGATCGTCGAGGGCAAGGCCCACGAGGCGATCCTCGTCATCGCGGACGGCTTCACGGCCTACGGGGGCTCGCAGTACCTGAACTCGACGGCGACCGGCCGCTACGCGGACTTCACCGTGTATGAGGTCGTCGGCTACATCGACGACAAGCACGCCACGGTGCGCCACCCCGAGGGACGCGCGATCCTGGGCAAGTCCTCCGGCGGCTTCGGCGCGCTGACTTTGGCGATGCGCCATCCCGAGGTCTTCGGGCACTGCGTCAGCCACTCCGGGGACATGGGCTTCGAGGCCGCCTACGGGACGGACATGTACAAGTTCGCGACCGCGCTCGGCCGCTACGGCGGCTCGGCGAAGCGCTTCGTCGAGGAGTTCCTCAAGTCGCGGACCAAGGACGGCTTCGACCACGGGGCGATCAACCTGATCGCGATGGCCGCGTGCTATTCGCCCAACGAGAAATCCCCGTTGGGCTTCGATCTGCCCTGCGACCCGCGCACGGGAGAGCCCGTCCCCGCGGTGTGGAAGCGCTGGCAGGCGCTCGATCCGGTTCACGCCGCGGCCAAGCACGCGGGCGCCCTGCGCCGCCTGAAGACCCTGTGGTTCGACGCGGGCACGAAGGACGAGTTCAACCTCCATCTCGGCGCGCGCCGCCTCTCGGACGCGCTCAAGGCGCTGAAGGTCCGCCACACGCATGAGGAGCACGGCTTCGGCCACTTCGACATGAACGAGCGCCTCGACAAGTCCCTGCCGCTGCTCGCCTCGCGCGCCCGCCGCGTCGGCTGAGCCGCCCCCCTTGACAGAACAAGGGATCCGGCTATACTCCATTGTCACGACGGGAGCGCGCGCCGCGCTCCTTTTATTTCCCGCTCTTTTTCAAACGATCCGATGATGAAAAACCGAATGAACCAATCGACGGCCGGCGGCGGGACCGATCTCGGTCCGTCCCGCGGCTCGGAGGCGCCCGTCTAAACGCGAATTTTTCCGCGCGCGACGGAGCCCCGGGCCCCCGGCCCGGGGCTCCTCGTTTTTCGGGACCAACGACGCAAAGGAGGTGATGGGAAGTGAGGAAGAAGCATCGTAAGCAGAAGGCGGTTTCCGCCCTCGACGTGGCGCTGGAGGCGTGCCGGGCGCTGATCCCGACCGATCTCCGGCCCAAGCCGGACCTGCGGCGCGCGACCGTGCTGGCGCGGTTCGCCGTCGCGATGACCAAGTAAGACGACCTCCGCGGCCGCGGAGGTCGTCCGCTTTTAGGAGGCGACGAGGCGGTCGATCGCCGCGAGATGCCGCGTCTTCTCGGCGCCGCCGAGCCAGGACGACAGGAAGGAGTTCCGCGCCAGAGTGACGAGCTCTGCCCGGGTCAGCCCGAGGGCGCGCGCCGTGTCCCGGTAGTTGGCGTCCACGTAGCCGCCGAAGTACGCTGGGTCGTCGGAGTGGACGGACGCCAGGACGCCCGCCGCGAGAAGATGTTTGAGGTTGTGGTCCTCGAGCGTGTCGAACACGCGCAGCTTGTGGTTCGACAGGGGGCAGACGGTCAGGGCCGTCTGCTCGGCGGCGAGGCGCTTGACCAGCTCGGGGTCCTCCAGGCAGCGCACGCCGTGGTCGATTCGTTCGACCTTGAGCAGGTCCAGGGCCTCGGTGATGTAGGAGGGGGGGCCTTCTTCCCCGGCGTGCGCGACGCAGCGAAGGCCGGCGGCGCGGGCCTTGGCGAAAACGTTCGTGAACAGAGACGGCGGGCGATCGAGTTCCGAGGAATCGAGGCCGACGCCGGCGATGCCGTCGAACGGCAAGGCCTCGGCCAAGGTCTTCAGGGCGGATTCCTCGTCGAGGTGGCGGAGAAAACAAAGAATCAGCTTGGACGAAATGCCCAATTCTTTTTCGGCGCGGCGGCACGCCTGGGTCAGGCCGGAAATCACGGCTTCATACGGAACGCAACGGCTTGTGTGCGTTTGCGGGTCAAAGAAAATTTCGGAGTGCTTCACGTTCATCGGGGCGACGCGCTGGAAATACGCCCAGGCGAGATCGTGGAAGTCCCGCTCGGTGCGCAGGACGCCCGCGCCCTCGTAGTAGATGTCCAGGAAGCTCTGCAGGCCGTCGAAGGCGTAGGCCGCCCGGATCTCCGAAACGGACTTGAACCGGAGCTTGACCTTGTTGCGGCTCGCGAGCTCGAACAGGAGCTCGGGCTCGAGCGTTCCCTCGATGTGCAGGTGGAGCTCGGCCTTGGGCAGGGCCGAGGCGAAGGCGTCGAGAGAGGCCGTCATGGGTCAAGAATAGCGAGAAAACGGACCCGGGGGGAAGGCCCATCCGCTACAATACGGGGGTGATCCGCGCCGAGACGACGACCGTGGACGGCCTGAAGACCCATGTCGTCCGCGCGGGCCAGGGCGAGCCGGTCATACTGCTGCACGGCCTGGGGGCGTCCTCCTACTCCTGGCGCTACGCCGTTCCCGAGCTGGCCCGGTACTACGACGTCTTCGCGCCCGACCTGCCCGGCTTCGGCCGCACCGACAAGCCCTGGGACTTCGACTACTCGGTCCACGGCCTCCACTCCTGGATCATCAAGTTCATGGACCACCACGGAATACGCAGCGCCCGCTTCGCCGGCAACTCGATGGGCGGCGTGCTGTCGCTGTGGACCGCGATGCGGGCCCCGGCGCGCGTCGAGCGCATGGCTTTGCTCGGCACGCCGGCCTATGTCGAGAACCGCCCGAAGATGCTCTGGCCCCTGTCCTGGCCCGTGATCGGCGGCCTCTACGAACGGGCGCTCGGCGACGCGGCGGTGCGCTACATCGCCAATGCCACCTTCGTCGATAAGAGCAAGGTCGACGAGCGCATGGTGGCCGAATACGGCCTCGCGCTGAAAAGCGCCGCGGGACGGCGCGCCGTGGCCGAGTTCGTGCGCCATGCGATCCCTCCCGACCATCGCGAGCTCATCAAGGGCTACCGCGGCGTGAAGCAGCCGGCCCTCGTGCTGGTCGGCGAGCACGACAGGATGGTCGGCCGCGCGGGGGCGGAGCGCCTGGCCAAGGACCTCCCGAACGCGACCCTCTGCCTGCTCGACGCCTGCGGCCACGCGCCGCAGGAGGACGCGCCCGAGCGCACCAACGCCCGGCTTCTGGAGTTTTTCAGGTCATGAGCGACAAGGTCGTCTACTCGAGCGATCCGGACTGGGGAAAGCCCGGCACGCCGCGCCAGCCCGAGCCCGTGCGGCTCGCGTTTCAGCGCGGCGCGAAAGGCTCCGGGGTCACGCGCCTCGAGCGGCTCGTGATGCACCCGACCCTCAAGGACGCGATGCTTGGAAAGCTCAAGAAGGCGCTCGGCTGCGGCGGAACGCTCAAGGACGGCCGCTTCGAGTTCCAGGGCGATCACCGGGACAAGCTCGAGAAGATCCTGCTGGCCGACGGCTACAAGGTCAAACGGATCGGCGGCTAGGCTCAAAAGCTATACTTAAAAGGTGACCGACTCCGCGATCGGCAAGCGCGTTCTTCTCATCGACGACGACGAATCCCTGCGCGAGCTGTTCGTGCTCGCGATGGGGAGGGACTTCCACGTCGCGGTCGCCGAGGACGGCGTGAAAGGCCTGGAAAAGGTCGCCGCGTTCAAGCCCCACCTGATCGTGCTCGACCTGATGATGCCGTTCCTCGACGGCTTCGAGGTCATCCACAAGCTCCAGGCCCTGGGCTTCAAGGACATACCCGTGATCGTGATCACCGGCTACAGCGACCAGGCCAACGAGAGCATCGTCAGCAAGGAGCCGAACGTGGTCGCGTTCTTCCACAAGCCGCTGAAGTTCGACGAGCTGACCGCGAAAATCAACGGCCTTCTGGCCGCTTAAAACCGCTTCGCGAGCGTGAAGCGGTGGGCCGCGCCGAGCTCGCCCGCGGCCTGCGCCGCGTAGTCGAAGCGGAAGCCGGCGCGCTCGAGGCCCAGGCCGACCGTGAGCCCGCGCGCGGCGTCGAAGCCCGCGCCGTCGGGCGCGGCGCTCTTCGTGCCCCAGCCGAGGCGCATCAGCGCGCCTTCCATGATTTTGAATTCGCCGCCGAAGCCGACGTCGGCTCCGCCCCCGCGGGGCGCGCTCTGCACCTCGACGGCGAGCGTGCGCCCGGAGGACAGCGAGTATGCCGCGCCGCCGGCGAGCCGCAGCGGCAGATCGTTGCGCTGGTTCTCGTATTTCAGGCCGGGTCCCATGTTGCGCAGCGCGGCGCCCAGAATGATCTTCCCGGGGCCTACGCCGTCGAAGGCCCGGCGCGCGCCGACGTCGGCGGCCACGCCCTGCGCCTCGGAGGAGGCGATGTGGCTGCGCAGGTACTTGACGCTCGCGCCGAGGTCGGCGAAGTCCGTCTTGACCCCGTAGGCGCCCGCGAACGCGGCGTCCGAGGCCTGGTAGTCGCCGGTCGGCCGCCCGGTCGCGTCGCGTCCGCCGATGGCCCCCTGGCTCAGGTAGGTCACCCCCGCGGCGATGGTCCCGCGGGCGGTCGGGTGCGCGTAGGCGATGAAATCCTCGCGCGTGCCGAGGCCGAGCTCGGCGTGGCTCGCGGAGAACTCGCGCTTCTCGAGGCGGGCGAGGCCGGCCGGGTTCCAATAGACGGCGCTCGAGTCGTCGGCCAGCGCCGTGAAGGCCCCGCCCATGCCGATGCCGCGGGCGCCGACGCCGATGTCGAGGAAAGCCGCCGTTTCCGCCGCGCGGGCGGAGGCCGCGCCGAGGAACAGCGCCAGGGCGGCGATGATCTTGATCTTCACTTGATCACCCCGACCTTGCCGCTCTCGCTGATGTTGCCCGCGCCGGCCTTATGGCCCGTGACGACGAATTTGTAGACGCCCGAGCCGACGCCGGAGACGTCCCAGGTATGATCGAAGGTGTACTGTTGGCCGAAGCCGTTGCCGTCGTCGTAGCCGATGCGGTTTTGGAAATTCGAAGACTCGTGGACCATTCGCCCGGACAGGTCGTAGACGCGCACCGTCACCGAGTCGGCGAGGCCGGGTTGGACGCGTATGACGACCGGAGCGCCGCCGCGCGAGGGGCTGGGGAAGGCGTAGGCGGCGTGGATCGCGAAGGTCGGGTCGTTGACGGTCGCGGGCGCCGACGCGGCGGAGCCGCCGCCGAAGATCTGGTACAGCGAGAAGTGCGTGGTCTGGGCGCGCACGATCTGGTTCTGCGTGTCCACGCTCGACTCGAGCTTTTCCCAGTCGCCGACAACCGGGTTCCAGTAATGGACGCGGAGGTCGTTCTCGGCGACCCCCGCGGGGAGGCTGGCCCGGTCGTAGGGCAGCTCCAAGGTGACGGGCTTGGCGAAATGGGTTCCCTCGGGGCCGTACTGCACGCCCGAGGCGGCCGCGACGAGGCCTTTGCGTTCCTGGACGTCGGCCTGCCGGCGGTTCTCCAGGACGTCGCTCTTCTTGGGCGGCGAGACCGTCACGCCGAGCCCCGCGGTCGCAGCGCCCTCGGGTATGACGACGGCGGTGCGGTCCTTGGAGCGTACGACGCTGGCGTCGCGGCCCACGGAAGCGAAGGCCGCGCGGGCCGACAGCGCCAGCGCGGGCATCGAGGACTTCACGCGCATCTCGCGCGCGGCCCGGATTTCGGGGACCTTGGACGACAGGGCGGCCTGAGGGGGGAGAACGGGACGGCTCCATTCCTTGTGCGGCTCGCGGCGCTCGAGCGTCGAGGAGGCGACGGATTCGTCGCGGCCTCCGGCATGTCCGCCGCCCGCCGTGCCGTTTCCGTCGCGCGCGGCCAGGGGCGGCCGGGTCTCGGAGGACTTCCGCTCGTGCTTCGACGGCGGCAGCGCCGTCGTCGACGGCTGGAGGATCGTGCCTGACATCGACACGGCCTTGGCCAGCAGGCGGCCGGCGAGCTGGCCCTTTCCAAGGGCCCGCACCGAGGAGAGCGGGGCGTACAGGTTGAAGGCCGCTCGGCTCTTGCCGTTCAGGAACACCGATTCGTCGTGACCCCGGCGGTCTTCACCGTCGTCTTCCTCGTCGCGTTCGTCGTCGTCGCCGGATTTCTCGTAGGCCCGCCCGGCTTGGTCGGCGCTGACGATCCACAGCGAGCTCGCGTCCCCGGAGCCGTTGAGCGAACTGCCTCCGCGCATGGTCAGCGGCCCGTCGAGGAAGATGTTGACGCGCCCGGAGACGGCCAGGCTCGATTTGCCGCGCAGCTGCAGCCCGGTCAGGTAGTAGTCGCCGGCGGGCAGGGTCGCGCTCGCGCGGCCGTCGAGGATCAGCGCGCCGCCGCTCAACAGCCGCGCGGGAAGCGCCGCGTTGTCGTTGTGCGCCTTGGCCCAGGTCCGCGCCGCGTCGAGGTCATAAGCGGGGGGAACCATCGTGGCCTGCCCGCGGGTGACGGCGCCGCTGACGGTGCTTCGCCCCTCTAAAGTCACGGTCAGGCCCGCGACGTCGCCGTCCACGAAGGACTTGCCGTCGGCCGTGAAGGCGGAGTTCGTGCGCACGACGCCGACGACGCCGGCTTTGTCCGAGAGCTCGATCTTTCCCGTCGCGGTCAGCGCATCGGTCAGGAACGCACCGGGCGACACGGCGACCGTGCGGCGATCCTCGGCGTTGCCCGCGCGGTCGATCGCGCCGAAACTGACCGCGTGCCGGCCCGCGCCCAGAACGAAGGGCGCCGTGTACGTCCGGTCGGCGCCGCCGTCCACGCTGTAGACGATCCGTCCGACGCCGGAGGCGACGCCGCCGGAGATCGGATCCTCGGCGGTCAGCGAGACCGCGGAGCCCGCGCCGGCCAGATCCTCGCCGAACAAGGTCGTGCCGCCCGAAACCGAGAGCGCGCTCATCGGCGGGGTGGCGTCCACGAGGAAGGAGACGCCTCGCGCGGCCTCGGCGTTGCCGACGCCGTCGACGCTGCGGTAGGAGAGCGTGCGCGCGCCCTCGGCCGCGCCGAACGGGCCCGCGTAAGCCGCGGTGGAGCCGCCGTCGAACGCGTACTCGGTGTGGTTCACGCCCGCCGCGATGCCGCCGGAGACCGGGTCCACGGCCGTAAAGCTCAGCGCGAGGCCGGCGCCGTAGATCGCTCCCGAGGGGGACGCGTACGGCGCGGCGGAAAACGCGAGCGTCGTGACGGGCGCCGTGCCGTCGCGGAAAACCGTCGCGCTATGGGCCGCCTCTTCGTTGCCGACGTTGTCGAGAGCCTTCGCGACCACCGCGTGCGCGCCGTCGACGGCGGGCAGGAGGAACGGCGCGGCGGAGGGGGCCAGGGGCCCGCCGTCGACGGAGGCGAGCGTCGCGGCGACCCCGGAGGCCGCGCCGTTGACGACCGGGTCCTCGGCGGAGACGGCGAGAAGGGTGTCCGGGCCGACGATGGTCTCTCCGGAGGCGAGCACGGCCTTCGGCGAGCCGATCGTCAGGACCGACGCCGGCGCCGTGCCGTCGACCGCGGCCGACGAGGCGCGCACGTCCTCGGCGTGGCCGAGCGCGTCGACGCTGCGGAAGCGGATCCAGTGGCTTCCGTCGGCGGCCACGCGGATCGGCGCGGCGTACGCGGAGAAGGTCCCGTCGTCGACGGCCCACTGCGTGGAGGCGACGCCGACGCCGGCGCCGTCGCCGACGACGCGGGCGTCGTCGACGGCCGCGAGCGTCGCCGGGGTGTTGGGGGAAATGAACGGCGCGCCGCCGTAAAACGGGCTGCCGAACGCGATCGTCGTGCGCGGAGGCAGGGTGTCGGCCGCCACGGGCGGCGGGGCGGGGGCGAGCGGGGCGGGCAGAGGAAGCGAGTACACCGCGCTGCGGATGGCCACGTAGTCGATGCCGCCGCTGACGAAGATATGGGAGGGGCTGGCGGCCGTCGCGAGCAGGTACAGCGGATTCGGCAGGGGCGTTTCGCCCGACCAGGCTCCGAGGCCGCCGGCGCTCTCGACCGGGGAAGACTGGACCGCCTCGGTCGGCGCCGCCCCGGTCCAGCCGCCCAGCACGATCACCCGGCCGTTGGCCACCACGGCGCCGTGATTGGAGACAGGCGACGGCAGCGGCGTGGTCGCCGCCCAGTCGGCGAGCGTTCCGTCGGCGTTGATCTTGGCGAAGTAAACCGAGTTCTGGATGTCGTTGCCGCCGTTGACGGTGCCGCCGAGCACGTACAAGGTGCCGTTGGAGACCGCGGCGTGCGTGTAGACCGCCTCGGGCAAGGACTTCTGGGCGACCCAGGGGCCGAGGCTGCCGTCTCCGAGCACTTCGGCCGAGTAGACGGTGTTGACCAGAGTCGAGCCGTTCCAGCCGCCCGTCACGTAAATGCGGCCGTTCCACGACGCGGCGCTCGGAAAAAAGACCGGCTGAGGCAGCGGAGTCGCCGTCTGCCAGGCGCCGACGCCGCCGCCGGCGCCGATCTTCGCGCGGTACACGACGTTCGAGACGGCCATGCCGTTCGCGTCGGTATAATGGAAGCCGCCGAGAACAAACAGGTTGCCGTTGACCGTCGCGCCCGCGTGGTAGTAAACCGCCTCCGGCAGCGCCGCTTCCGGGGTCCAGGCGCCGACCTCCCCGGCGTCCGAAGCCGGCGCGGAGAAGACCTTCACTCCGTCGAGTATGCCGCCGTTGAGGCTGATGCCGCCGGTATGATACAGGCGGTTCGAGGAATAAACGAGGGCGTGTCCCTGATAGGCGTCCGGCAGCGGCGTCGTCGTGGTCCACGACGCGGCCTCTCCATAGGAAGAACAGACCCCGAGGCAGGCGGCGGTGAGGGCGAGCGCGACGAGGGGGGCTGAGCGTCTGATGCTAACAGGATAGCGGTCTCCCGAGGAAGGGCAAGGCCTAACCTGTCAGGATATGTCAGCGGCGGTCAGCCGACGATCTCGTAGCCTTCGGACGTGGTCTGCAGGCGGCGTCCCTCGGCCCCGAGATCCTCGCGCAGGCGCTGGATGGTCTTCTCCAGGGCGGGCACCGAGGTCGCATCGCCCCACACGGACTGCAGGAGCTTCTCGCGCTTGACCGGGCCCTTGGACTCGAGCAGCATCCGGAGCACGGAGGCCTTCATCGGGGACAAGGTGGCCACCATGCGGTCCTTCACCCACACCGTGCGGAACTTGACGTCGAGGCGGACCTCGCCTTTGGCCACCTCCGCGGCGGTCACCGGATTGCGCGGATACTGGGTCAGCATTCGCCGCACCAAGGAGCGTATTTCCCCGAGCTCGAAGGGCTTTTTCAGGTAGGCGCGCACGCCCTGGGCCTTCATCGAGTGCTCGAGCATGGCCGCCTTGTCGCTGTGCGCGGTCATGACGATGATCGGTATGTCCTTGAGCGAGGTGTTGGTCGTGACGAGCTTGAGAACCTCGACGCCGTTGAGGATCGGGAGCATCAGGTCGAGGAGGACCACGTCGGGCTGCAGCGCCAGCATCTTGTCGTAGCCCTCCTTTCCGTTGAAGGCGTAATGCAGCTCGTAGCCCTCGCGGTTGAAAACGACCGAGAGCACCTGCTGCAGGTCGCCGTCGTCCTCGATGATCAGAAGCTTGGCCATGCGACTACTGTAGAAAACATAGGAGCGCTTGACCAAATCGGGTTATCCCTGTTACGCTTCACGCATCGCTTTGAATATTCGGCGCGCGGCCTTCCTCCTTATGTATGCGACGACTTCGTCTCTCCCCGCTTGGGGACAGGCGGGGGCCGGCGCCTTCCTGCGCCAGGACGCCAACGCGCGGGGCGCGGCGCTGGGCGGCGCCATGACCGCCGTCGTCGACGACTCGAGCGCG
>JAQTNG010000046.1:0-5979 GCA_028714015.1 Elusimicrobiota bacterium
TCTCTCGCGAGTGGATCTCGGCGAGGGCGGCGTACAGACGGTCGGCGTCGTCGCGCAGGCCGAGGACGGTGCGGGCCGGAAGCGCCGCCGCCGGGACCGGCGCGGCCGCGATTTGCGGCGCGGAGGGAGCGGCGAGAAGAGAGGGGGAAAGCGCCGGAACGAGAGGCTCGGCGATGGACGGGGCGGACAGCGCGGGCGCGGTGAAGACCGCTAAGGCGGGCGAGGCGGAGCCCTGAAGCGCCGGGACGACCCGGACCTGGGCGGCGGCGGGGAGGGCGAGGAAAAGAGCGAGCAGGGCGCGTAAGATCTTCATGCGCCTATTTTACCGCGCCCCGGGCGCGCCGCTCTGGGTCCTGCGGCCCTTCGCGCGGGGGGCCTTAAGGTCCGCCGTGCCGCTGAAATCTTTTTCGTTTTTCGTTCTTCCGACGGGGGTTTTGAGCAACTCTTTGCTCAAAACCCCGGGGGAGAAATCGAAATCGGAAAAGAGCCGACCGCGTTCGGGGCGGGCTGCTAGCCGTTCCCGGTTTTGACGAGGCGGGCGGCGGGAATCGACAGCGCGCTCAGGAGCAGGACCGCGAGCGCGCGCCAGGCCCACATCTCGAGCCCCGGGAGCCAGACCAGAGCGGTCAGCGCGCCGGACACGGTATAGCCCATGAAGTAGTCGACGGGCAGGCCTATGATCTTCCGCCGGAACCACGGGACCTCGCGCGCGCGCAGCGCGTCGAAGCCCCACGCCGGGTTCCAGACGAACCACTGCAGGTCCCACGCCGCCGTGATGAGCAGGTACGACGAGGAGCACTTGGCGAGCAGCTCGCGCGAGAAGCCGGAGAACACGAGGGGCAGGTGGAACATGCCGATCAGAAAGAGCGTGAGCCAGAGGTGGTAGCCGGTCAGCTCCTTGCCGTTGGTCAGGTTGAGCCACCAGTTCGGGCCCCAGCGCCAGGTCGGAAGATTGACGGCCCAGCCGTGCGCGCCCTCGACATGGATCTCGACCCGGGCCAGGACATGGCAAAGGGCGAAAAGGTACAGCCCCTCCCGGATTCCGGCGAGGGCGTCAGCGCTCACGCATGACCCAGCAGCCGGCCGGGACGGCGAGAGCTCCGAAGATCACGTACAGGCGCCAGTAGGTGCCGTGCAGCTGCGTCCAGAAAGCCGCCGGCATATGGGGGTCGTTGAAATGCCAGGCCAGCATGCCGAGGGTGAACGTGAACACGGTCGAGGCGAGCATGAGCCCGAGCACCTTTTTGCCGTCCACCTTCCAGTCCGTCAGCGTGGCGACGAGCGTCGTGCCGAGCAGCGGGCCGTAGGTGAAGGCGACGCAGCGGAAGGCGAGCCAGAGCAGGTTGTCGAGGCTGCGCAGGAGCAGGGCGAAGACCATGAACAGGATGCCGAAGCCGATGAAAAAAAACTTCGAGGCCTTCACCATCTCGGCGTCGGTCTTGCCCTGGCCCCAGAACGGCTTGTAGAAGTCGAGCGTGAAGGCGGTGGCGAGCGAGGCCAGAGCCGAGTCCGAGCTGCCCATCGCGGCCGAGGCGACGGCGGCCAGCATCAGCCCGCGCAGCCCCGGGGGCATCTCGGTCAGTATGAAGCGCGGGAAGATGTGGTCGTTGTCGGTCATCCCGGCGATCAGCTGAGGGTGCGCCTGCGCGTAGGCGTACAGCGCGACGCCGATGAACAGGAACAGGGCCGTGATCGGTATCGAGATCAGGCCTCCGATCATCAAGCTCCAGCGGGCCTTTTTTTCGTTGTTGCACGCCAAAAGCCTTTGAACCATGTCCTGGTCCGTTCCGTAGGCGGCCGACGAGTTGAAAAAGCCCCAGATGGAGAGCAGCCCCAGCAATCCGAGGCTTTCGGGCTTCAACAGCTCCAGGAAATTGAATTTATTGTACACGGTCCCGTCCGGCCGGACCGCGTGCTTCCCGGCGTCCACGATCGCGCCGAGGCCCCCGGGAATCTGGTGCACGATGTAGAACAGCGCCACGATCGCGCCGCCGACGAGCAGGAAGAACTGCATGAGGTCGGTCCAGGCGATCGCGCGCCCGCCGCCGGCGGTCGTGTAGGCGAGTATGATCACGACGGTCGCCACCACGCAGGTCGAGAACGGCAGCGCGCCGCCGCTGACGACCTCGAGCACCTTCGCGATCGCGACGATGCGCACCGTCGACGCCAAGGTCCGCGACAAGAGGAAGTAGGCCGAGCAGGTCGTGCGCACGGTCCTGCCCATGCGGCGCTCGACGGCCTCATAGATAGACGTGACTTTGTGCTTCTGATAGAAAGGAAGGAGGACCGATGCGACGAAAACGGTCGCCGCGATGTCGCCGAGGTTCGAGAAGAGATACCGAAAATCCGCGCCGTAGCCCTCGGCCGGGGTTCCAACGAAAGTTAAGGCGGAAATACATGTCGCCATGAAGCTCGCCGTCGTCACGAGCCACGGGATCGAGCGCCCGGCCAGGAAGTACTCGTCGGTCGTCTTCGACTGCCGTCGCGCGGCCCACCAGCCGATGCCCGCCAGCGCGGCGGTATAGACGAGAAGAACGGCGCCGTCGAGCGCTCCGATCGAGGTCATGGCTTCTTCTCCTTGAGCTTCTTGAGCTTTCTGGCGGCCGACTCGGACTCCTTCTTCGCGGCGGCGATCAGGCCGGGCTCGCGGCGCTTCGCCTCGGCGGCGGCTTCTTTTTTAAGCTTCGACCACGATTCCAGCCGATCGGCGGCCATCGTGCCCGCCGCGACCGCGGCCTTCACCGCGCAGCCCGGCTCGGAATCGTGGGCGCAGTCCTTGAATTTGCAGTTCGGGGCGAGCGCCTCGATCTCGTCGAAGGTCTTGGCCAGGCCCTGCTCCGAGTCCCAGAACTGCATCTCGCGCATGCCGGGCGTGTCGAGCAGTATGCCCCCGCCGGGGAGGATGAAGAGCTGGCGGTGCGTCGTCGTGTGGCGGCCGCGCTCGTCCTTGCTGCGCGTCTCGGCCGTCTTGATGTCTTCATTGCCGGCCAGGCGATTGACCAAGGTCGACTTGCCCACCCCCGACGAGCCGATCAGGCCGATGGTGAGGCCCGGCTTGATCCAGGCGTTGAGCGCGTCGAGGCCGGCGGCGGTCTTCGCGCTGATCGCGACGACGGGCGCGCTTCCGGCCGCGATCTTCGCCTGCTCGAGGAACGGGCCCGGCGCGTCGCACATGTCGAGCTTGTTGAGCACGAGCACGGGCGCAGCACCGCTCTCGAGGCTCACGGTGAGAAACCGCTCGAGGCGGCGCACGTTGAAGTCCGCGTTGAGGGCCGTCATCACCAAAACCGTGTCGAGGTTGGCGGCGATGACCTGCTCCTCCATCGTCTCGCCGGCGGCCTTGCGCGAGAGCTTGGTGCGGCGGGGGAGTATGCGTCGAATCAGGACGACCTTCTCGTTGGGCAGAGCCTCGGCGCTCACCCAGTCGCCGACGGCGGGGAGGCCGGCGCGGTCGGCTGCGTTGTGGCGCATGCTGCCGGTGGTGCGGGCGGACTTGATGCCCTGCTCGGACATGATTTGGAACAGGCCGCGCTGCTCCTCGATCAGGCGGGCGGGGAACAGGCCTTTCGCGGCGTCGCCGCCGAAAGCCTCGGCCCAGCGCGCGTCCCAGCCCCAGTCCTCGAGAATTCCCATCCGGAGGATTCTAACTGTTTCCGGAAACAGTTAGAACGCGATCCCGGCTCGCGCCGGCGCGAGTCCGCCGCCGCCGGCGCCTAGGGAATGAGGACGATCTTGCCGCGCGCGCCCGGAGCCAGAATGGCCGCGTGGGCCTTGGCTGCCTCGGCGAGGGGGAACTTCGCCCCGATCAGCGGCTTGAGCGAGCCGTCGGCGAAGCCTTTGGCCAGGTCCGCGTGCACGTGCTCGCGCTCGGCGTCGGTCATGTTCCACAGGCTCATGCCGCGCACGGTGAGATCCTTCGTCATCGCGTCGCGCGGATCGATCGGCACCGGGCCGCGGCTGCCGACGATCACGATGCGCCCGCGTTTGGCCGCGATGCGCAGGTCGTCGGCCAGGTTGACGTTGGCGAGCATCTCGATGATGAGCGAGGGCCCTTTGGAGTCGGTGAGCTTCAGGACCTGCTCGGCGTAGCCCGGCTTGCGGTGATCGAGGGCGTAGGAGACGCCGATCGACTTGAGGAAGGCGGCGCCGTCGTCCCCGCCCGCCGTGCCGATCACGATGAGGCCCGCGGAAAGGGCGAGCTGGACCGCCGCGACGCCGACGCCGCCGCTGGCGCCGTGGATGAGGACGGTCTCGCCGCGCCGGGCGCCGCCGCTCAGGAACAAGGCGCGATGGGCCGTCGCGTAAGGCACGCCGATCGCCGCGCCCTGCTCGAAGGACAGCGCGTCCGGCAGCGGAAACGCGCGCGAGCTCTCCACCACGGCCTTCTCCGCGTAGACTCCGCCGACCGCGCCGTAGACGTAGACGCGCTCGCCGACCTTGAACGGCGAGTCCGCCCCGGCGGCCTCGACGAAGCCGGCGGCGTCCGTGCCGGGCGTCCACGGCAGTTCCGCCTTGCGCGTGTACGTCCCGGCACGGATGTAGGTGTCCACCGGATTGACCCCGAT
The DNA here is from genome assembly GCA_028714015.1 of Elusimicrobiota bacterium. Classification (GTDB taxonomy): domain Bacteria; phylum Elusimicrobiota; class Elusimicrobia; order UBA1565; family UBA9628; genus GWA2-66-18. The sequence goes on from JAQTNG010000046.1 coordinate 4,566, forward strand.
CGCCTTGAGCGCGACCAGTATCTGCCCCGGTCCGGCCTTCGGCTCGGGCACGTCCTTGAGCTTGAGGACCTCGGGACCGCCGAACTTCTCGACGACGATGGCTTTCATGACGGCTCCTAGACGTGCTCCACGACCTCGCTCAAGGGGAAACGGACCTTGGCGTTCTTCCCGTACGCGTCGTCGGAGGCGCGCACGCCCGCGGTCGCGACGACGACCGACTTCCAGCCCTTGGCGTGCAGGCCCAGGATTTCATCATATTTGTCCTTGTCGAAGCCCTCCATCGGGCAGGCGTCCACGCCGAGCAGGGCCGCGGAGGTGAGGAAATTGCCGAGGGCGATGTAGACCTGGCGCGTCAGCCAGGCCTCGACCTTCTCGGGAGGCAGCGACATGGACTTGAGCATCATCTGCTTGTAGTCCTCGAGCATCTCGGCGGGCAGGCGCCGCACCGCGGAAATCCGGTCCACGAAACGCTGGACGTCGGCGGGGCCCGCGTCCTTCTTCACGAGGAAGACGACGAGCTTGTCGGCGCCGGTGATCTGGCTTTGGTCCCACGAGACGGGCTTGAGCTTGGCGCGCAGGGCCTTGTCGTCGACGACGAGAAACTTCCAGGCCTGCAGGCCGTAGGAGGAGGGGGACAGCGCGAGGGACTCCTCGAGGGCCGCCCATTGGGCGGCGGGGATGCGGCCCGATTCGTCGAATTTCTTCACGGCGTAGCGCCATTTCAGGGCGGACACGAGCGTCTCCGGCGGGACGGTCTTCGCGGCGGCTGCGTTCGTCATATGTGACCTCTCTTGTTACAATAAACGCCAAAAAAAATCAGGCGGCCAAACCGATCTCTCCCACGATGTCGGCCAGGGTCGTGCGCTTGAGCTCCGGCAGGACCTTCGATTCGACCCGCGTGAAGACGCCCGCGAGTATTTTCTGCATGCGGCAGGCGAGCGGGCACTTCTCGTTGCGCTTTTCGTGCTGAACGAAGAAGGCTCCTTCCTCGACGGCCTGGTAGATGTCGTGCAGGGAGACTCGGCCCGCGGGCTTGGCGAGGCGAAAGCCGCCCTTGGCGCCGTGGGAGGCCTCGACGATCCCGGCGCGGGCGAGCTGGGCGAGGAGGCGGCGGATCACGACGGGATTCGTCGCGACGGAGCCCGCGATGTCGCGCGAGGTCTGACGCTTCTCCTTATGGAACGCGAGCATCGAGAGAGCGTGGACCGCGACTGCGAATCGGGAGTTGGCCGCCATAATGTAACTATGATAGTCACATATGAGGGGGTTGTCAAGCCCCTTTGCTATCATGAGCCATGGCTCGACGCTACCGCTACCTGCTGGGGGACTCGCACGGCGAGGCCGCGAGGCTGAGATTCCAGGCGAAGCTTTGGGATCCGGTGTCCCGGGCTCTGTTCGACCGTCTCGAGATCAA
>JAQTNG010000046.1:5989-16149 GCA_028714015.1 Elusimicrobiota bacterium
AGGTCCTCGAGATCGGCCCCGGCCAGGGATCCTTGCACCTGGAGCTGCGCCGCCGCGTGAAGGGACCCATCGACGCGGTCGAGCGCTCGGCGCCGTTCGCCGCCCGCCTTCGCCGCCTCTGCGCGCGCGACGGGCGCGGCGCCGGGACGATTTGGGAGACCGACCTCCTTCATGCGCCCCTGCCCAAGGGAAAATACGACCTGATCTTCGCGCGCTGGGTATTCCTTTTCCTTCCGGAGCCCGAGAAGCACCTCCGCCGCCTCGCTCGCGCGCTCAAGCCCGGCGGCCGCATCGCGATCCAGGATTATCACCGCCAGACGATGGCGCTGTACCCGAAGCCGAAGGACTGGGACGCGATGATGGCCGCCGACCGGGCCTTCTTCGAGACCCAGGGCGGCGACGCGAGCATCGGCGGCCGCCTGCCGGCGCTGTACAAGCGCGCCGGCCTCGTCCCGACCGAGGCGCGCCCGAATCTGAAGTCGGGATTCCCCGGCTCCGCCGTTTGGACCTGGGCGTCGTGGTACTTTCTCGGCGTGATGCCGCGGCTGGGCAAGCTGCGCCCCTTCACGCCGGGAGCGGCCCGCCGCACCGCGTCGGCCTGGCGCGCGGCGGCCCGGCGCCCCGAAAGCCTGTTCATCGCGCCGTGCGTGCTCGACTGCGTCGCGCGCAAGCCGCGAAGATGATCGAGAGCTGGATCGCCGTCTCGGCCTCGTACCTGGCCTCGAAGAAGGCGAAGGACAGCCTCGCCCTCGATCCCTATTGGCCGAAGTGGGACTCGCCGTGGTGGCACATGACCTTGCTGTGGGAGCTGGGCCGGGCCGACGCGATCCCCAAGGAAGCCGCGGAGGCGATGCTGGCCGCGATCGAGACGAAGTATGTCCGTTATTTCCCGAACCCTCGCGAGCCCCTGCCGCCCGGCAAGGACCCGCGCCGCGACGGCCTGTGCCACTGCGGCCTCGGCAGCATGTACCAGGCCCTGGCGGCCTGCGGCCTCGATCTCGACGCGCGGGCGCCGTGGATGCGGGCGTGGTTCCTTCACTATCAGTTGCCCGACGGCGGGCTCAACTGCGATGACAAGGCGTACGAGAAGGGCGGCGCGTCCTCGGTCCAGTCCACCTTGCCCGCGCTCGAGGCCGTGCTCGCCGCGGGGCGGCCGCTGACCCCGATCGAGGAGAACTTCGTGGACCGCGGCGCCGAATATCTTCTGGAAAGGCGGCTGGCGTTCCGCTTGAGGGACGGCCAATTGATGGATCCGGATTTCCTCGAGATCGGATTTCCGCGCTTCTACGATTTCGACATCCTGCGCGGCCTCGCCTTCATCGCCGATTGGGCGCGCCTGCGAAAACGCCGCGTCCAGCGCCGCGCCGTCGGCTGGGTCATCGATGCCTTCGACGACCGGTTCCCGGACGGGCGCATAAAAATCGAAAAGCCGGGGCTCATCTCCACGGAGAGAACTTTGCTTTTGGATAAAGACGGGAATGCGGTCCGGGGCCCGGCGGCCTCGTTCCCGCTTCTCGATTCAGTCCGAAAACCGGGTCTTATCTCCGAGGTTTTGACGCGTTCCTGGCGCGAGACGCGCAAGGTCCTGGAAGCGCGGCTTGAGGGATAGGTCCAACGTTCTGGACGGGGGGACCTTCCGGCCCTGGGAGAAGACCCGGTCGTTGGGATACTCTATTAAGGATGCGACGAGCCCTCGTCATCGCGCTCACGTTGAGCTGCCTGTCCGCTTCCACGCCTCTGGAAGCGTTCGCCCAGGCGCGCGCCGTGCTTCCAGCGAATGCGCCATCCGTTGCCGCGCCGAATTTCGTCTCGGATGGCGTCCAGACTCTGCCCGATATGAACGGCGCATTGCCGCTCTCGAGTCTTTCCGTCCCATCCTTGTCGCCGTCATTAAATCCGTCTCTGAACGCGCCGTCGATCTCTGCCCCATCCGTTGCCGTCTCCGTTCAGCCGGCGATAACGCAAGCCCTCCTCCCGAAAACGCCGGCTATTCAGGCAAAGCCCGTTCCCCGCGCGAGCCCTCTCCTTCCTCAGGCCGTCCTTACCCTGGCCGCGTCCCGCCTCTCCGCCGCCTCGGCGCCGGACCGTCCGGCGTCCGACGGCAAGAAGGCCGGCGACGAGGTCTTCTCCGGCGAGACGCCCCGCGCCCGCTCGGCCGAAACCCCGGTCCCCGGCCGCGTCTCGTATTCCCCGTCGGCGTCCCTTTCCCCATCCGCTCCCGCGCTCCCCGCGAGGAAGGAGCCCCTCATCGCGCGCTGGAAATCGTCCATGACTGACGGCTCGGGCCCCCTCGTCATCGCCGCTTTCGCCTGGAATTTCCTCACGATCGCCGCCTACTCGATCATCGGCCCCGCTCGCGGCGCTCTCCTGATGACGAAATTCGGCCCGGACACCCTGCCGTGGGTGTATCTGGCCAGCGCGGCGCTGACGGGCGCCGTCGTGTTCGTGTACGGCCGCTTCTCCCGCGCGCCTCGCAAGCTCCTGATCGGCGGCTCCCTCGCGATGCTGGCCGTGACCTTGGTCGCCGGCGCGTTCGCCGTCTCGGCCACGGCGCTGCCTTCGGTCGCGTTCGGCTATTTTCTGTGGACCGACGTGTTCGGCATCATGTCGGCGACCTTGTTCTGGACCTACGCGAACGACGTGTTCACCCGCGATGAATCGAAGCGCGTCTTCGGCCTCCTCGCCGCCGGCGCGCCGCTCGGCTCGATCGCGGGCGCCCTTCTGATGAAGACGCTCGTCGGCGCGATGGGCCCTATCCCGATGCTGATGGTCGCGGCCGTCCTGTTCGCCGCGGTCCTGCCGATCTTCTTCTTCATGGAGCGCCGCGCGAAAAATCGCGGCTCCAAACCCGCGCCGCAGGCCGCCTCGCCCGCGCTCGAGAAGGGGATACTCAAGACGATCCTCGGCTCGCCGTTCCTGATCTTCCTGACCGTGGTCGTCGCGCTCGAGCGCCTCGTCCCGGACATCACCAACTATCTGTACAGCGTCGCGGCGTCGGCCGCCTACGCCGGCGACCCGAAGGGGATGGCTCAGATGTTCGCGGACGTGAACTTCTACACGAGCATCGCCTCGTTCACCGCGAGCAGCCTGCTGGTCGGGCTTACCTTGCGCAAGATCGGCACCGGCGGCAGCCTGATGACGACCGGGCTCGTGAACCTGGCCCTGTTCGCGCTGTTCCCGTTTTACCCCGCCCTCGGTGTGGCTGCTTTATTCTTCGGCCTCGACGGCGTGACGCGCTACACCTGGTTCAAGACCGCGAAGGAGTCCACCTACGCGGCGACCGACCGCGACACGATCTACCGCGTGAAGGCCTTCATCGAGATGTTCGTCTACCGCTTCGCGCGCGGCCTCGCGGGCCTGCTGCTGCTCGGCGTGGCGTGGATGCACGGCGGCCCGACCGGCGCGGCCCTGCTCGGCATACCGCTGGCGCTGCTCTGGCTCTACGCGTCCTGGCGGATGGGCGGCGAGCACAAGAAGCTCGAGGCCGCGAACGAGGCGAAGAAGGCTTGACCGGCGCCCTCCGGGGCTGATATCATATTCGTGTAAACGAATATGAGTAATCCGCTTTTCAAGGCCTTCGCCGATACGACCCGCCTGCGCATCCTCGGCCTTCTGTCGGGGCGCGAGGTGTGCGTCTGCGATCTCATGGCGGTCCTGGGCGAGTCCCAATCGAAGGTTTCCCAGCATCTCGCGTCGCTGCGTTCCGCGGGCCTGGTCGTCTTCCGTCAAGAAGGGAAGTGGCGTCACTACGCCCTGGCCAAGCCCGCCGGCCGCGTTCACGCCGGGCTTGTGGCGTGCCTCGGCGATTGCCTCGCCGAGATCTCGGACTTGAAGCGGGACCAGGTCAAACTCCGGAAAATCATGCGTGCCAAGGAGAAGTGCTCATGAATCACCTTCCGACCGTCCTTTTCGTTTGTGTGGAGAATTCCTGCCGATCCCAGATGGCGGAGGGCTTCGCCCGGCGCCACGGCGCGGGCAAGGTCGCGGCCTGGAGCTCGGGCTCGAGGCCCAGCGGGAAGGTCAACGAGACGGCCGTGGCGCTCATGGAGGAGAGGGGCGTGGACATGTCCTCGCACCGCTCCAAGGGCCTGACCGATCTCCCGGCCCAGACATGGGATTATGTGATCACGATGGGCTGCGGCGACGCCTGTCCCTTCGTGCCCTCTCGGGGCAAGGAGGACTGGGCCATCCCCGATCCCAAGCTCATGTCTCCCGAGGATTTCCGCAAGGTCCGCGACCTGGTCGAATCCAAGGTGAAGGACCTCATCGCGCGGGCCGTCAAGGCGGGCCTATGAAGGGCTCGAGACTATCCTTTCTGGACCGCTACCTCACCGGCTGGATCTTCGCCGCGATGGCGCTGGGCGTCGGCCTCGGCTCCTTCCTCCCCGGCGTGCCGGCCTTCGTCAACCGGTTCCAGGTCGGGACGACGAACATCCCGATCGCGATCGGCCTCATCCTGATGATGTACCCGCCGCTGGCCAAGGTCCGTTACGAGGAGCTCGGTTCGGTGTTCCGCGACAAGAAGATATTGGCGCTCTCGCTCGTGCAGAACTGGATCATCGGCCCGGTCCTGATGTTCGCCTTGGCCGTGATCTTTCTGCGCGGTTATCCGGAATACATGGTGGGCCTGATCATGATCGGCCTGGCGCGCTGCATCGCCATGGTCATCGTCTGGAACGAGCTGGCCGAGGGCGACGCCCAGTACGCGGCGGGGCTGGTGGCCTTCAACAGCGTCTTCCAGGTTCTCTTTTTCAGCCTCTACGCCTGGTTCTTCATCACCGTTCTCCTGCCGAAGCTCGGCCTGGCGGGAAGCGCGGTGACCGTGAGCATGCTCCAGATCGCGGAGAGCGTGGCCGTCTATCTTGGAATCCCTTTCGTCGCGGGCATGGCGACGCGCTGGGTTCTCCTGCGGAGCAAGGGCCGCGAATGGTACGAGGCCGTCTTCATACCGCGCGTGAGCCCGCTGACTTTGCTGTCCCTGCTCTTCACCATCGTGGTGATGTTCAGCCTCAAGGGCAAGCTCATCGTGACCTTGCCCTTCGACGTCCTGCGCATCGCGGTGCCGCTGCTGATCTACTTCGTCGTGATGTTCCTGGTCAGCTTCTGGCTGGGGCGCAAGGCGGGGGCGGATTACGCGAAGACGGCGACCCTCTCCTTCACCGCGGCCAGCAACAACTTCGAGCTGGCCATCGCGGTCGCGGTGGCGGTGTTCGGCATCGACTCCGGTCAGGCCTTCGCCGCGGTCATCGGCCCGCTCGTCGAGGTGCCGGTCTTGATCGGACTCGTGAATGTCGCTTTATACTTCCGGAAGCGCTATGCGTTCGCTCCGGTCCCCGCGGAGGGCGGCTGCTGCGGCAGCCCGGCGAGCGACTCGATAAGAGAGTCGGTCCGCGCGAGCTACGCCTCGGTCGCGCGCGCCGGCGGCGCCGGCGGCTGCTGCGCTCCCTCGGGAGCGGGCCCGGAGGCCGCCTCCTGCTGCGGCGGCGGCGAGTCCGCTTCCGCCGCGAAGGCCGCTCGGGCGCTGGGCTACAGCGAGGAAGAGCTCGCCGGCATGCCGGAAGGAGCCAACATGGGGCTGGGCTGCGGCAACCCGCAGGCGCTGGCTTCCATCCGCCCCGGCGAAACGGTGCTCGACCTCGGCTCGGGCGGCGGATTCGACGCGTTTCTCGCGCTGCGCCGCACCGGCCCTCGGGGCAAGGTGATCGGCGTGGACATGACGCACGAAATGCTGGACAAGGCTCGCGCCAACGCGGCGAAGCTGAATGCGCCCAACGTCGAGTTCCGGCTGGGCGAGATCGAGCACCTCCCGGTGGCCGACGGGACGGTGGATGTCGTCATCTCCAACTGCGTGATAAACCTCTCTCCCGACAAAGGACAGGTCTTCCGCGAAGCGTACCGCGTGCTCAAAAGCGGGGGGCGCCTGGCGATCTCCGATGTGGTGGCCTGCGCCGGCCTTCCCGAAGAGATCCGCCGGGACGTCAAGCTCCTCAGCGGCTGCATCGCCGGCGCGGCCGGGATCGACGAGGTCGAGCGGATGCTGACGGAGGCGGGGTTCGAGGACGTCCGCATCGTCCCGAAAGAGGAGAGCCGCGACTTCATACGCGATTGGGCGCCCGGACGCGGGGTGGAGCAGTATGTGGTATCGGCCGACATTCGTGGAGTGAAGCCGTGAACGAAAGAGAAGGAAGCGCCCGATGGCTGGCGGCGGCCGGAGTCGCGGCCGTCGCGTGGTGGCTGGCCTACACCCATCTCACCGAGTTTTCCGACGCCGTTGTGCGGCTCGCCGGCGTGGACCCGGCCGCGCATCTGGGATCCGCGCTGGGCTTCTTCGTCTATGAGTCGCCGAAGGTCCTTCTTCTTCTGGCCGCCATCGTGTTCCTCATGGGAGTCATCCATACCTTCGTGTCGCCGGAGCGCACGCGCGCGCTGCTCTCCGGCCGCCGCCTCGGGATCGGCAACGTGATGGCCGCGGGGCTGGGGGTCGTCACGCCGTTCTGCTCCTGCTCGGCGGTGCCGCTGTTCATCGGATTCCTTCAGGCCGGCGTGCCGCTGGGCGTGACCTTTTCCTTCCTGATCTCCGCGCCCATGGTCAACGAGGTGGCGCTGACGCTCCTCTTCGGCATGCTGGGCTGGAAAGTGGCGGGGCTGTATCTGGCGCTGGGGCTCACCGTGGCCATCGTCGCCGGGTTGGTGATCGGCCGTTTGGGCATGGAACCTTATCTGGAAGACTGGGTGCGCGCCCTCCAGAACAGCCAGCCGGGCAGCCGGCGCGCCGATGCTCCCATGACCTGGGCCGAGCGCATCCGCGCGGGCCTCGCGCACGACCGGGAGGTCGTCGGCAAGGTCTGGACCTACATACTGCTCGGCGTGGCGCTCGGCGCCGGCATCCACGGCTACGTGCCGCAGGATTTCATAGCGGGCATCATGGGCAAGAACGTCTGGTGGGCGGTGCCCGCGGCCGTGGTCATCGGCGTGCCCATGTATTCCAACGCCGCCGGCATCATCCCCGTGGTCCAGGCGCTGCTGGCCAAGGGCGCGGCGCTGGGGACGGTCCTCGCCTTCATGATGAGCGTCATCGCGCTTTCCGCGCCGGAGATGATCATACTGCGCAAGGTCCTGAAGCCCCGCCTGATCGCCGTCTTCGCGGGCGTGGTCGCGGCCGGCATCGTGCTGGTCGGTTATGTGTTCAACGCCGTGCTCTAGGAGAACGCCATGAAAAACATCAAGGTGCTCGGGACCGGCTGCGCCAACTGCAAGGCCACGCTGAAGCTGATCGCGGACGTCGCCAAGGCCAAGGGCGTGGAAATCCAGTTGGAGAAGGTCGAGGACATGGCCGCCATCGTCGGCTACGGCGTCCTGTCCACCCCGGGAGTGGTGGTCGACGGCAAGGTCGTGCATGCCGGCGGCTTGCCGAGCCGCGACAAGATCTCGGGCTGGCTCTAGGGGGCGCGCTACGCCGGAATGGCGCCGCGGAAGATGAAGTAGACCGCGCCCATCAGGCATAGCGCGGCCCACAGGAAGTCGAGCCGCAGAGCGTTCTTCATGTACAGCACCGAGAACGGCACGAACACGCTCAAGGTGATGACTTCCTGGAGAATCTTCAGCTGCGGCAAAGTCATCTGCGTGTAGCCGATGCGGTTGGCGGGAACCTGCAGCAGGTACTCGAAGAGCGCGATGCCCCAGCTGACCAGCGCGGCGACGTACCACTTGGAGCCGCTCAGGTTGCGCAAATGCGCGTACCAGGCGAAGGTCATGAAGATGTTGGAGAGGGCCAGCAGGCCGGCGGTTTTCGCTATGACGGGCATGGCGGGATTATAGCGAAACGGCCGTCAGGCGAAGATCAGCTTGAAGCCGGCGATGGCGAGGACGACGGCCAGCAGGCGCTTGATCGCCTTAGGCGGCAGGCGCGAGCTTCCGAGATAGGAGCCCGCGAGGCCGCCGGCCACGGCGGCGGCCGCCAAGTTCGGGAGAACGCCTGGAAAGGACCTGGTTTTGAGGACGTTGCCGATGAGGCCCGCCCCGGAATTGACGAGGATGAAAACGGCGGACACCGCCGCGATCGTCTTCGTGCCGTCCCAGCGCAGGAAAATTCCGAGCGGCGTGAGAAAGATGCCTCCGCCGGTTCCGGTCAGCCCCGAGAGCAGCCCGAGCCCGGCGCCGACGCCGAACGACACGGGGAGCGTGGGCGGCTTCGCCGCCGATTCCGCCGGCGGGTCGAGGAGGAAGCGCGCGGCGGAAGACAGCAGGACTAGGCCGACGACGATCTTGAAGGCCCGGGTGGGGAGGTCGAGCCAGCCGCCGAGGAACGCGAACGGCACGGAGGAGAGCGCGAGAGGCCAGAACAGCCTCCAGGAGAAGTGGCCGGCGCGCCGGAACTGCCAGGAGGCGATCGTCGCGACGATGATGTTGAGCGCGAGCGCCGTCGGCTTGACGACGGCGGGCGCCAGGCCGAACAAGGTCATCGCGGCGATGTAGCCGGAGGCCCCCGCGTGGCCCACGCAGGAGTAGAGAAAGGCGACGACGAACACCGCGATGGTCAGCAAGATCTATAGACGCGCGGACCAGCTGTCCGGGTCGAGCATCTCTCGAACCATCGTCACGAAGGCGTCCATGTCCATCGGCTTGAGAAGGAAGCGCACGCGCGGCTCGGGGGGAATCTGGCCCGCGAAGCGCACGGCCTCGGTCCCGCTGATGAACAGCACCGGGAGCAGCCGCGTCTCTTCCTTGGCGCGCAGGTCGGCGAGCAGCTGGACGCCGTTCTTGCGCGGCATCTGATAGTCGATGATCGCGAGGTCGGGGTTTTCCTCGAGCGCCATGCGCTCGGCCGCCGTCGAATCGTGGCAAACGACGGCGTCGTGACCCTCGCCCGCGAGGCATTCCCGCAGGACTTCGGTCAGGCCCTCTTCGTCGTCGACCACGAGTATTTTGGCCATCAAGGTAAAGCATAAGGGCCTCCGGCGGCGCCGTCAAGTGGAGTGTGACCGTTACGCGCTTGCGGGGAGGCCGCGCGGGAGCTAAACTGAAAGGGTGAAGATTCCCGTGCCGAGCGGCGAATCCGGCCTTCTCCAATGCCTGATTGATTCGGTGGCCGATCCCATCTTCGTCAAGGACCGCGACCATCGCTGGGTGCTTCTCAACGAAGCCTCCGCCGCCCTTATGGGGCTGCCTCGCGCGCGGCTTTTGGGAAAGTCCGACGGCGATTTCTTATCGAAAGACCAGGCCGACGTATGCCGGCGGCAGGACGAGCTCGTCTTCGAGACGGGCCGCGAGAACTCCAATGAGGAGACGATGATCGACGCGCAGGGGCGGACCCATGTGCTGATCATCAAGAAGAACCTCTGGACCTCGCCGGGCGGCGAGAAGTACCTTGTCGGAGTGATGCGGGACATCACCGCGATCGTCGGCGCCGCCGACGACGCCAGGCTCAGCCAAGAGCGCCTGCACCGCGCCCAGAAGCTCGAGACGATGGGGTACCTGGCCGGCGGCGTGGCGCACGATTTCAACAATCTTCTCACCGCGATCAACGGCTGCGCCGGGCTCCTGCTCGAAAGCCTGCCGGCGGACCATCCGTGCCGCGCCGAAGTCGAGGAAATACGGCGCGCCGGCGAGCGCGGCTCGGATTTGACGGGCCGTCTTCTCTCTTTGAGCCGTCGTCCCGGCGGCATGGCGCGGCCCGTGGATCTCAGGGAAATAGTGAAGGGCATGTTTGAGATGCTCCGGCGGCTGCTGCCGCCCGGCGTAAAATTGGAGCTGGACCTGCCGAAGACGCTGGGGGCGGTCCGCGTCGATCCGGGCCTCGTCGAGCAGGTGCTGCTGAACCTCGTCATCAACGCCGGAGAGGCGCTGCCCAAGGGCGGCCGCGCGACGATCGCGCTGGCCGACGCGCCGAAGGGCGGGGCCGGGGTCCGCGGACCGTGCGTGCGCCTGACCGTACGTGACGACGGCGCCGGAATGACCGAGAAAGTCCGCGCGCGCATCTTCGAGCCGTTCTTCACGACCAAGGAGAGAGGAAGCGGCCTGGGGCTCTCGACGGTCGCCGAGACCGTGCGGCGCAGCGAGGGCGGGGTGGCGGTCGAAAGCGCGCCGGGCGAAGGGGCCGTGTTCCACGTCTACTGGCCGTTGACCGGGGCGAAAGCCGCATCCGTCAAAAACGGAAAAAA
>JAQTNG010000046.1:16159-16697 GCA_028714015.1 Elusimicrobiota bacterium
AGTCCGCGGGCGCGTCCTCGTCGTGGACGACGACGACGGGGTCCGTCGTTTTGCGGTGCGCTGCCTTGAGCGCGAGGGCTATGAGGTGCTGTCCTCGAGCGATCCGGCTGAGGCCCTGCGCCTCGCCGCGGCCAATAAAGGCCTCTTCGACCTGCTCGTGATCGACGTCGTGATGCCTCAGATGCGCGGGCCGGAACTGGCCCAGCGCCTGAGCGCCTGCCAGCCGGGCGCTCGCGTGCTCTACACGTCGGGCCGGCGCCGCGAGCAGTGCGGCCTTCCCAAGGGCGGGAAGGCCGGATTTCTGGTGAAGCCCTTCACCTCGCGCGATCTGATCGAAGGCGTCAGCGCCGCGCGGCGCGGCGCAGGCGGTCCATCACGGCGCGCCCGACGCCCCGGTCCGGCACGGTCTCGACGTAAAGCGTCTTGACGCCCGCGGCTTCCGCGCCGCGCAGGGCCGAGAACAGCGCGGCCGCGTAGGCGCCCGCTCCGCCTTTCACGCGCACGGCGAACGCGGGAGGGCGGCCCGGCCACGGAGCCC
>JAQTNG010000047.1:0-10000 GCA_028714015.1 Elusimicrobiota bacterium
TCAGGGCGAACGGCTTCGCCTTTGCCTGACGGGAGAACGCCAGCGGCAAAGGCGGAGAATCTTGAAGTCGATGAGCGAAGGCCTCGGCGCCCAACGCCAAGATCGCCTGCCTCACCTCGAAAGCGCTCGAGGAGGCAGGCAACGGCTTTCCAAAACTGACGGTGACCTTGTATGGAATGCGCCTCGGCCATTTGAAAATAATTTTTCCTTCGGAGAAGCTGAAGATGCTTCCCCACACCTGATCGAGATGCACCGGCACGATCGGGACCTCGACGCCGTGGACCATGCTCTCGAAGCCGCGTTTGAACCTCTGCATTTGCCCGTGGCGGCTGATCTCGCCTTCGGCGAAGATGCAGACCGCTTCGCCCGACATCATGTACTCCCGCGCGCGCTTGAAAGAAGCCACGAGGGCCTTCGGCCCATCGCCGCTGGAGACGGGGATGCACCCCATGGCCCGGAAAAAGGCCCCCGCCACCGGCATCTCGTAGAAGGCGCGCAGCATCAGGAAGCGCACGAGGCGCTGGTTGGCCATCGCGATGAGGATCGCGTCGACGAAGGAGACGTGGTTGGAGACGAGCAGGACCGGCCCCTCGAGCGGCACGTTTTCCTGGCCGACCGCGCGGATGCTGTAGACGAGCCGCGTGAGCGGAAGGAACATCAGCCGCAGGAAAAAATCCGGGAGGCGCCGCAGAAGCTCGTAGGCGATCACCGCCGACATCGCGGCCGCGACGAGGAAGACCTGGGCCGGGTTCAGCCGGAACTTCGCGTCGAGCGCCCAGAGGGCGGCCGAGGCGATCAGGATCGCGGCGAAGCACAGGAAGTTGCCCGTCGCCACGACGCGGCCGCGCTCGCCGGCGGGGCTTCTCTGCTGGATGAAGGCCTGGAGGGGCACGGCGTAGAAGCCGGCGGACAGCCCGGCCATGAGCAGATCGAGGATGACGCGGTTCGTCGAATGATAGGCGAAGCCCAGGTCGGCTCCGAACAGCACGAGGCCGAGCGCGCCGACCGGCACGAGGCCGAGCTCGACGCGGCCGCGCGACAGGCGCCCGGCGATGAAGGAGCCCGCGCCGATGCCGAGAGCCAGCACCACCTGGAAGCGCCCGCACGCCGCCTCGCTCAGGCCCATCAGGCGCGCGCCGTAGACGAGCAGGTTCAGCTGGAACAGCGCCCCGACGAACCAAAAGAAGGCGGCCGCGTAGGTCGCGAGGTTCACGGTCGGCAGGGAGGAGAGGTGCCGGATGTTCGCGGCCGTGCTGGAGAACGGATCGAAGGACAGGGCCGCCCCCGGCCGCGCGGCGGCCGTCGCGGGAATCAGCAGGGAGCCGAGAAAGCCCGCGAGGGCGACGGCCGCGAGGACGGCCGCGGCCAGCGCCGGGCGGTCGCGCAGGCGCAGGACGAGCTCGGAGGCGGCGGCCGTGCCGATGATGATCGCGCCGAAGCTCGTCATCTGCACCAGGCCGTTCGCGTTGGACAGCTCTCCGTCCTCGACGAGGTCGGGAAGGATCGAGAACTTGACCGGGCCGAAGAAGGCGGAGTGCGCGCCCATCAGGAAGACGAGGACCAGCAAGGCGGGCACGCTGCGCGCGGCCAGGGCGGGCACGGCGAGCAGGAGGAGCCCGACCTCCATCGCCTTGAAGAGAACGACGAGGCGGGCCTTCGGCCAGCGGTCGGCGGCGTCGCCGGCCAAGGTCGAGAACAGGAGAAACGGAACGATGAACGCGGCGCTGCCGAAGGCGATGAGCCGGGCGGCGCCCCCGGGGTCGGCCGCGACGGCCGACAGGATGACGAAGGTCTTGAAGGCGTTGTCATTGAACGCGCTCGTCGCCTCCGCGGCCAGGAAGGCGAGAAAGCCCCGCGAGGAGACGCCGCGGGTCATCGGCCCTTCCGGACCTCGCGCTCGAGCGCGGCGCGCCGCTCCCAGGAGCCGGGGTGCGTGGAAAAATAGTCGGAGAGGCCCTCGACGGCGACCTCGCCCGGGCCGCGCTTGGTCGCCTTGTCCGCCGTCAGGCCGAGCGCGTCGAAGACGCGCAGGCCGGCGGCCGGATCCCGCTTAAGAGTCCTCAGCAGCAGCGCGGCATAGGTGTCGGCCTCGAGCTCCTGGCTCGGCGAGAAGTGCAGCGAGGCGAGCAGGCGCGGGATCAGGATGACGCCGCCGAGCACCGCGCGCAGCGGGTCCTTGGCGCCCGCGCGCAGGCGGTACGCGTCGGCGCAATGGCCGAGCTCGACGTGGCCGATCTCGTGGCCGAGCACGAACAGAAGGGCGTCGGGATCCGTGTGGAGCTTTTCGAGAAGATCGCCGGTCGCGTAGACGAAGCCGCCGGGGACGGCGAAGGCGTTGACCCCTCCGTGTTCGGCGGTCCGGAACTCGTAGCGCCCGCGGAAGCGCTTCACGATCGGCGAGCCCGCCGCCTCGAGGCCGAGTTCCTTCCACAGCGCCGCGCGAGAGGCGCCGGGCGCGCCGGGAGGCGGCTCGGACGCGCGCCGCAGGTCCTTGTCGATCTTCTCGCCGAGAGCCCGTTCCTCGTCGGCCGACAGCGGGAAGACGACGGCCGTGCCGCGGTCGAGGGCCTTCTCGTGCTCGGCGACGGCGCGCGAGACGGGCAGAAGGCTCTCCCGGCTGCGGCCGCCCCGGCTCACCACGAAGGCGGTCGCGAGCGCGAGCCCGACGAGAACGACCGGCGCCGCCGTCTTCACTCCCCCGATCCCGCCCGGTTATAGAGAGTCGAGGCGAAGATCAGCACGACGCCCAGCGCGACGAAGCTCGCCACGCGGTTGGGCAGCGGGAGGTTGGCCGTGTCGGACAGCAGCGCCTTCGCGACGCACAGCCCGAGCAGGCCCAGGCCCGGAAGGCGCAGCTCGCGCCAGCCGAGCGCGAGGCCGCCGCCCAGGAATGCGATGCCGAGCCCCGTCCACGCCATCGTGAGCTGGACGCGGTCGAGCTCCTTGGCGAAATAGGCCGCGCCGAGGACCACGGCGAGGACGGCGAACATCGTCGCGGCCTGGTCGTCGCGGTCCTCCGCGGCCTGCGAGGCCTTCGCGAGCGACAGCCCCCCGAGCAGCGCGCCGATCGACGACCAGTACAGCGCCGCGCGCGGCACGGTGAGCTCGGAGAGCAGGACCGCGGGCGCCGTCAGATACGACGTGCCCGCCTCGAGCGCCGCGCCCGCCGCGAGCAGCATCGCCTGCGCGCGGAAGTCGGCGCTCTTCCGCGTCCGTCCGAGCCAGAACAGTCCCAGCGACGTGAACGCCCAGATGGGCAGGCGCAGACGCCCGTCGAATTCCCGGTAAACGGCGAACGCCGCCACCGCCAGCAGCATCCAGGAGAGCGCGCGGCGCTGATCGGCGCGGGAGAACGGCTCCCACCTGGCGGCGAGCGCCTCGTCCATCGGGTCCGCGAACAGCAGATAGGCGTACGCGCCGATCACGACCGCGGTCACGAGCAGGCGCGGCGCCACGCCGAGAGCCCCCGCTCCGGAGCCGTAGTCCACGAAAAAGGAATAGAACCCGAAGCCGAGCTCGAGGACGGCGGCCTGCACCCACAGATGCACGCGGCCGAGGCCCACGGCCAGATGCTCGCCGACGATCGCGAGCGCGACGAGGCAGCAGAGGAACGGCGCCGCGTCGAGCGCGCCCCACAGCCCCAGCACGAGCGCGGCCGTGCCGATGTAGAGCCAGTACTCCGTCACGGGCTTCTCCCACTCCTCCGGGTCCGCGAGCCACAGGCGGTGGAAGCGCGAGAAGAAGTACGACAGGCCCGAGAACACGAACAGGGCCATCGCCGCGGCGCGCCGCGCGTCCTCTCCGCGGCGCGCGACCTCGGTGTAGAACATGAAGGTCAGCAGCGCCATGCACAGCCCGGCCGCGCGCCAGACCGACTGGTCCAGGAACAGGCCGATGAACACCCACCCCGTCGAGACCCCGACCCAGGCGAACAGCTTCCACATCGGGTCCGGCATCTCGAAGACGGCGGCCGCCATCAGCGCGAGCGGCAGGACTCCGCCCAGGCTCACGGACGCCGCCTTGCGGCCGAGCACCTTCAGGTGGCCGATCGCGGGCAGCAGGAACAAGGAGGACAGCGCGGCCGCCCGCGGCAGGCTCGCGTGGCCGAAGTACACCCGCCCCATCGAGCCCGCGACGAGGGCGAACAGCGCGGCGTTCAGGCTCAGCGCGGAATCGAGGATGCTCTTCTGGGACTGCGTCCACAGGCGCGCGCGCGTCCGGGGCACGAACGGCATCAGCGCGACGATCAGGTAGCCGACGGCGAGCCAGCCGAACGGCTGGGCGAAGTTCGCCGCCGTGTGCTCTCCCGGCGGCAGGCCGATCGTGCGGAGGTAAACGGGCGCGTAGTTCGCGTGGAAGCCGAGCAGGGCCGGGATCAGCACGTCGGCCTCGCCGGACTCGACGGCGATCGCGGCCGAGGCGGCGAGCAGAAGCAGGAACAGATCGAACGACGCGATATCCGCCCGGCAGAACAGCAGTAGGAAATACGTCAGGCCGAAGGCGTACAGCCGCAGCGGCCTCGAGCCCATCGCCAGCGCGTGAGCGATCATGCCGCCGGCCACCGCGAGCAGCAGCCCGAGCGCGACCTGCGGCGAATCCACGATCTTCACGGGCTCGAAGTGATAGACGGCGTACGCCGTGATGTACAGAATGGACCAGCCGCCGCCGACGAGGGCCCCCGTGAGGTTCCGGTACCGGGGCCGCGCGCCGGACAGAAGGCCGAGGCCGACGAGCGTCGCGCCGGCGCACGCGGCCATGAACGCGCGCTCGAACGGGCTCGAGTACTGGGCGCGCCAGATCAGAAAAAAGACGACGCCGAGCGCGAGGATCAGGGCGCCGACGTACTGGAGCATCTTCTCGCCGATGAACTTCTCGGTGAACGCCGAGGAATAGTCTCGCGCCGCCGCGGGCGCGGTCTTGCGTTCGGCCGGCGCCGCGGCTCGGGCGGACGCCCTCTCCAGCGGCCCCAGTCCTTTCGCCTTGCGGACCAGGTCCTCGAACGTCTCCGCCGGCTTGACGGCGGCCGGCGCCGCCGGGGCCTTCGCTTCCAGGACCGCCGCCTTGGCCGGGGGCTCCTCGGCCGGCGGGACGCCCTTCAGCCTTTCCACCTCGTCCCGGAGGGAACGGACCTCGAGACTCAACTCGCGCAGCTCGGCCTGCAAATCTTCGTTTGTCGCCATGAACGCCCAAGGATAGGGCCCCCGCTGATTTCTGTCAAGCCTGGACCTTTGCTAGGATGGATCATGGCCGAAGCCAAGGAATTCAAGCCTCTCAAGGAGCTGGGCGCGGTCGCGCTCAGCGAGACCAGCGAGCTGAAATTCTACGTGGACGAGTACAAAGGCCACCGCTACGGCTCGATCCGCACCTTCGTGAAGGGCGACGCCTACTCCGGCCCGACCAAGGCGGGCGTCACCTTGAACGCGCGCGTCCTGGACGAAACGCTCCCCGTCCTCGAGAAGCTCCCGGCCGAACCGGACGCCGCCGAGGACCGGGAATTGGTTCGCATACCGAAGAAGCTGGGCGCCGAGCTCGTGATCCGCATCACCCTCTATAAGGGCACGGTCGGCATCGATCTGCGCGAGTGGGTGGACGAGGCTGAATTCAAGGGCTGGTCCAAGAAGGGCGTCCGCGTTCCTTATAAAGACCTGGCCGCGATGGTCGGCTACCTGCGCCAGATGAAGGCGCTCGTCGCAAAACCCTGACGCCGGCCCCCTGGCGCGCCTCCCTAACTCCTGTTATAGTGGCCATGTGAGACCCCTCACCGTCCGGGCCCTCCTTCTATTGGCTCTGGCCGGCCCCCTTCAGGCCGGACAGGTCGAAGCCCCCGTGTCCGGCGAATTTACGCCCGGCACGCGGTCGGGCGCGGCCGGCGCGTCCCTCGGCGCTCCCACGCCGATCGCGATGACCGTGCCGTCGTTGGCCGCGGCCTTGGCCCCTTCCCCGAGCCTCCTTCAGGCGGCGGCCATGCGACCGGTCGCCGTCCAGGCGGCGGCCGTTCCCATCCTGCCGGTCTCCGCCGTGACGACGCCCCGGGCGATCGCCGAGAGCCCCAAGGCCGCGCCGAGCGCGTCCGCGCGCCCTTCGGAAGGACCCTCCGATGCCGGAGCCGACGCGGGCCGAGCCCTCTTCGATCAGGGCGGCGCGCGGTCCGCCGAGACGCCCGCCGCGGCCGGCGGCCTGTGGGGCAAAGTCAAGAACATGCTGTCGCTGGGCGAGGCGGCCCCGGCCTGGCCGGGGAACGCCGGCGACGCCGTGCGCATCGGCCGGATCAAGACGGTCCTCGACAAGCCCATCGGCGACGGCGGGACTTCCAAGGTCTGGCAGTCCGGCGACCGGAACTACGCGATCAAGCTCCTCCACCCCGGCGCCCTGGCGCTTCCGGGCGTGCGCGAGGAGGCCGCGATCCTGCGCGCGCTCGACAAGACCGACCTGCCCGTGGCCAGGCTGATCGCCGAAAGCCGCGACGGCAAGGTCCTCGTCAAGGAATTCATCGAGGGCGCGACGGCCCGCGAGATTCTCGAGCGCGGGGCGTTCAGCCGCTCCCAGGCCGAAGGCTGGCCCGAGCTCGCCGCCAAGCTCATCCAGGCCGGCGTCACCGCCGACCTCGCCCGCGGCAACCTCGTCTGGCAGCACTGGCGCACGAGGTGGGTCGTCGTCGACGCCGGCGGCCTGACGGACGCGAGCCCGCGCGCGGTGCTCGATCAGATGATGGAGCCGGACCTGCTGTCACGCGCGGGCGTGGACCCGGCCGAGTTCCTGTCGGGGCTGCGCGCGCGCCTCGGGCCGGATTCCGCATTGTGGGCCAAATCGCTCGAGAGCCTGCGCGGCTCGAAGCCCGCCGCCGCGCTCGCGCGCCGCGACGCCGCGCCGGCGGGCCCGGACCTCGTTTTCGGGCCGGCGATGAAGGGCCCGCCGAGTCTCGACGACTCCGTCGTCTCGCCGCAGGAGGTCAATAAGCGCCTCGGCTACGACCCGCTGCTCGCCAAGACCAAGACCAAGCTGCACGGGGACGATCCCGGCAAGCTCAACACGACCATACTCTCCGTCGAGTCGCCGGGCAAGACTCCCGTCGTCGTCAAGATCGCCCAATGGGACATCATCCGCAACGAGGTCGCCCTGCGCCGCATCGCGCGCCGCTTCTTCGGACGCTACTTCCGCACGCCCGCCTCGCTGGCGGTCAAGCAAGGCTACGACTCCTACCTGGTCATGGAAAAGCTCGACGCGTCCCCGGCCTATTACGAGGGCGCGTTCAACAAGGAGCAGCGCGTGGCGGCCGCGCTGTTCATCCGGACCTTCGGCGTCTCCGACGTCAACCCCGGCAACGTGCTCGCCGCGCACGACAAGGGCCTGCCCTGGCTCATCGACTTCGAGCAGGCCTTCGGCCGGTCCTCGCCGGTCGCCGGCCGCCTGCCCGACGAACGCATCGCCATGGAGATGCCGTGGATGAGCCGCGCGGCCCGCAACCGCGTCGAGGACTACCAGCCCGGCGTGCGCGCCTGGCGCGCCTTTCTCGCGAAGCCCGAGACCCGGGCCGCGATCATGAGCGACCTCGCCGCCTCCGGCTTCGCCCCGGCCGACGCCGCGGCGCTGCTCGCCCGCTTCGATCTCAACGCCGCGGACCTGGACTGGACGCTCCAAAATGACGCAGACTTCGTGAACCAATTTGTCGACCGCAACGCCGCTCAAAGGTAAAACAACATGAACGCCCCGATTTTCCGCCGTCTTCTCGCCGTCTCCCTGGCGCTGGTCCTCGCGATCCCGGCCTCCGCGTTCGACAAGTACGGCGGCGGCCCCATCGTCGCCGAGCTCGTCGGCCGCCTGCTCGAGCAGACGCACTACGCGCGCCGCCCGATCGACGACGCCGTCTCCAGGGAGTTCCTGCGCAACTACCTCGATTCCTACGACTACAACCACATGATCCTGGAGAAGAGCGACGTCGACGAGTTCGAGGCCAAGTACGCGACCACGCTCGACGACCGCATCAAGGACGGCGACGTCGAGGCCGCCTACGAGATCTACGACCGCGTGTCCGCCCGCCTCGAGGAGCGCGTCGCCCTCGTGAAGGCTTTGACGGCCTCGACCTTCACCTTCACGACCGACGAGAAGGTCGTGCTCGACCGCCACGAGCTCGGCTGGCCCGCGACCAAGGCGGAGGCCAGGGATCTTTGGCGCCTGCGCATCAAGCACGAGGTCCTGCTCGAGCGCCTCGCCAAGATCAAGACCGAGGAAAACAAGGCCGCCGCCGCGAAAACGGCTCAGGAGAAGAAGGACAAGGCCGCGGTCAAGGCCGCCGAGACCGCGGACGGCAAGGCCATCGCCGTCGCCGAACCGCCGAAGGCCGAGGCGAAGAAGGATGACGCCGCCAAGCCGGCCAAGGAGCTGACGATCAAGGAGACGATCGACCAGCGCTACGACCGCATCCTGCGCAGCTACAAGGAGTACGACGGCATCGACGTGTTCTCGACCTTCATCTCGGCGCTGACGCGCGTCTTCGACCCGCACACCGACTACCTCGCCGCCGCGCAGAAGGAGAACTTCGACATCAGCATGAAGCTCTCGCTCGTCGGCATCGGCGCCGTGCTGCGCTCCGAGGACGGCTACGCGCGCATCGTCTCGCTCGTCCCCGGCGGTCCCGCGGACTCCGACAAGCGCCTGAAGCCCAACGACAAGATCGAGGCGGTCGCGCAGGGCGACGGCCCGTTCATCGAGGCCGTCGGCATGAAGCTCGACCGCCTCGTGCAGATGATCCGCGGCGAGAAGGGCTCCACCGTGCGCATGCGCGTGATCCCCGCCGACGCGCTCGACCCCTCGACGCGCGTCGTCATCACGCTCGTGCGCGACGAGATCAAGCTCACCGACCAGGAGGCCAAGGCCAAGATCTTCACGGTGCCCGGCAAGGGCGGCAAGGCCTCCCACGTCGGCGTGCTCGACCTGCCCTCGTTCTACGCCGACATGCGCGGCGGCGCGGACGGCAAGAGCGCCACGCGCGACGTCGAGCGCCTGATCGCGGAGATGAAGCGGCGCGGCGTGGACTCCCTCATCGTCGATCTGCGCCGGGACGGCGGCGGTTCCTTGTCGGAAGCCGTTTCTTTGACGGGCCTGTTCATCAACTCCGGCCCCGTCGTCCAGGTCAAGGACGCGCGCGGCACGATCAAGACCCTGCGCGACAACGATCCGATGACGGCGTTCGACGGGCCGATGATCGTGCTGACCTCGCGCGGCTCCGCGTCGGCGTCCGAGATTTTCGCGGCGGCGCTGCAGGACTACGGCCGCGGCGTCGTCGTCGGCGAGAAAAGCACGTTCGGCAAGGGCACGGTGCAGTCCGTGCTCGAGCTGAACCAGTACCTCCCCCCCGCCTACCGCTCCTACAAGCCCGGCGCGCTGAAGCTCACGATCCAGAAGTTCTACCGCGTCTCCGGCGGCTCGACCCAGCACCGCGGCGTCCTGCCCGACATCCACATCCCGTATTACGGGGACATGAGCGACTCGACGGAATCCTCGCAGAAGAGCGCGCTTCCCTACGACGAGGTCGAGCCGGCTCCGTACGACCGCAGCGCGACCCTGCAGGCGCGCCTCTCGTCTTTGGCCAAGGCCTCGACGGCCCGCATCGCGGCCTCGCGCGAGTTCCAGTGGATCGGCGAGGACATGGCGCGCTGGGAGAAGCAGAAGAAGGACAAGGCCCTGTCGCTCAACGAGAAGACGCGCCTCGCCGAGCGCAAGGCCGAGGAGGAGCGCCAGGCCGCGCGCAAGAAGGAGCGCGGCGCCCGCAAGGAGAAGCCCTTCGCCTCCGAGGAGATCACCTTGGCCATACTCGACGGCAAGGCGCCCGCCGTTTCCACGACGACCGCCGTCGCGCGGCCGGCGGACCCTCTCGACGAGGACGAGCCCGGCTTCGATCACCCGGCCGACGCGCCCGACGCGGTGCTCGACGAGACCCTGCGCATCGCCGCCGATCTGGCGTCCGTGTCGCCCCCCGTTCCCGTCGGCCAGGCCGAGCGCC
>JAQTNG010000047.1:10010-14397 GCA_028714015.1 Elusimicrobiota bacterium
CGCGTGCTGACTCAATAGGGAAAATCCCGAGAGGAGGGCGCGGGGCGGCGGGCGCGGTTTAGTAGAATGCCCGTCCCGTGATCGCGCTCCTGCTCGCCGTCTCCGTCGCCGCCGCCGCCCACGCGGCCGACGCCCCTGTGCGCCTGGCGCTGATCGAGGACACGCCGACGCGGACGACCTTGCAGCTGGCCCAGCCGCTCGAGCGCGTCCTGCGCGAGGCCGGCAAGGACGCGTCCCTCGCCGGCGTCGAGAGCGTGCCCGTCTACTTCGGCGGCCCGGACTACCGCTTCCGCCTTCCGCCGGGCCGCGGCGCGCCGAACGGGGACGAGACCTCGACCGCCGCCGTCCTCGAGGGCGACGCCGAGGTCGTGTTCGTCTTCCCGGCCGAGCCCGACCTCGTCGAGGCCCTGCGCCAGGCCGCCGCCGACCCGAAGACCTTCCGCGTCGCCGATTCCGTGCGCCTCGTCCCCGGCGACGCCGAATTCGCCTCGACGACCGGCCCCGACGGCGAGACCTTGCTGGCCCTGCGCGCGCGCCTCGAGCGTCCGGCCACGGGCCGCATGCGCTCGGGCCTCGCCGCGTACTACCGCCTGCGCTGGAAAGGCCGGGACGCCGCCGTCGCCGTGGTCGGCCGGACCTTCGGCGGCCTCGGCCGCATGGGCGCCGCCGCCGAGGCCGAGGCGGCCAGGGCGCCGTTCACGGGCCTTTCGCGCGGCGGCGCGTTCGGCTCGGCCTCCTCCGACGCGCACGGCCTGGCCGTGCTCGGCGCGCTCGAGCGCGCCGGCCTGCGCTGGGCGGCGGTCTCCGCCTCCGAAATCGAGCACTGGCCGGAGCTCGCGGCCTACGCGGCCGGCCGTCCGGACGGCGTGCGCTGGCTCTCGGCCAACCTCGTCTACTCGACCGCGCCCTCCCAAACCGTCCTGCCGCCGTACGCCGTGTTCGAGGCCTCGGGCGTGCGCGTGGCCATCGCCGGCCTCACCCCGCCGTGGACCGAGCGCCTTCTCAAGGCCCAGGGCCTGGACGGGTTCAAGATTCTCGACCCGGTCGCGGCGCTCGAGCCGCTGATCCCGCGCCTGCGCGCCGAGGCCGATCTGGTCGTCGTGCTGTCCGACCTGCCGTCCGCCGACCAGGCGCGGCTGAGCACGATCGCGCGCGGCCTCGACCTGATCTTGGGCGACGACGCGCCCTTCCTGAGCCGGACCCCCCCGCCCGCGACGCTCATCGAGCAGGACGACCGTCCCGTCTTCGCCAACGCGTTCCCGCCCCTGCGCGCCTACGACCCGGCCCTGAACCTCGTGTCGGTCGCGCGCACGCCCGACGGCGAGCGCGTGGACTGGCGCGTCGCCCAGTCGGCCGTCCTGCTCGACGACTCGATCAACCCCGCCGAGGGCTATCCCGAGGGCTCGTTCGACGCTTTCTCGATTATAAGCTCGACCATCCCCCCGCTTCTGCCCGACGCCCGCGACGTGTTCCCGCCGAGCGAGCGCGCCGGGGGCTTCCCGATCTACGAGTCGCGCGACTTCTGGACCATGGCGGCGGGCCTGCTCTCCGAGCGCGGCAAGGCCGAGATCGGCCTCCTGCTCGCCCCGAACCTCGGCGTCCAAAGCGTCGGCGAGATCCGCGAGTCCTACGTCCGCGAGTGGCTCGGCCCGCCCGACGCGGCGGTGATCGTCGCGCTCAAGGGCGACCGCCTGAAGGCGCTCATCGACGAGTCCGCCGAGCAGGTCCGGCGCGAGGCGAACGGCAGCTCGCTCGGCGGCCGCCCGCGCTTCGTCGTCGGCGGCGTGGACGACAAGAAGCGCCTGCGCGGCGCCCCGCTCGACGCCGCCGGAACCTACCGCGTCGCGACCTCGCGCTCCGCCGCCGACGCGCTCGGCCTGCCCGAGCCGCGCGACCCGATGCCGGGCGCGCCCACCGTCGGCCCCGCCGTCCTGGGCGAGCTGCGCGCGCGCGCCGGGAAGACCCCGCCCTCCGACTACCGCGACTGGATGCAGGGGATACCGCTGAGCGAGCCCGGCCTCTGGCGCCTGAACTTCCGCGACGTGGGCCTGAACCTCCGCCAGACGAAGGTCGTGCGCTCGAACGACTTCGATGCGGTGCCCAACTCCCGCGTCCAGGGCTTCAACGAGCTGCTCATCGGCGGCGTGTTCAAGGCCGACGCCGAGTATCTCAAGCGCGAGTTCAAGTGGACGAACACCGTCGAGGCCGAGTACGCCAAGAGCCGCATCGAGCCGAGGGACGCGCCGGCGACCGTCAACCTCGCGGCCAACCGCGTCATGCTGCTGACCCTCGGCACGCACCGCGCGGGCCAGATCCGCCGGGAGTGGCTCGCGCGCTCGTGGGGCCCCTCGCTCGGCCTGCAGTATGACGGGGAATTCGAGGCGGCGAGCGGGCTCAAGCGCCGGCAGGCGTACAGTCTGTTCCCGGGTGTTGAATTTTTCGATGGGACCTTCATCCGCTCGCTCGTGCTCTCCGGCATCCTCAAGCGCGACCTCGGCCGCGAGCCGCCGAACACCCAGAGCGGCCTGCGCCTGCGCTCGGTCTTCGCCCGCGAGATCGGCCCCTCGAAGGCCCTGCTGCAGGGCGAGCTCTGGAACAACTACTTCTTCCTGACCAAGCAGGACGCCGCGGGCGACCTGCGCATGGAAGGCGACTTCAACGTCAAGCTGCGCATCCCCGTCCGCAAGTACCTGTCGGTCGCCCCGTTCATCGACTTCTACTGGTTCCAGCTCAAGACGAGCCCGGCGCGGGGCTACAGCATGACCATGGGCGTGTCCGTCGGCTTCGCGCGTCTGTGGAAGCCCCAGTACGAGGACTTCTAGCGCGGCTCGGCCGCGCCCCTCACGAACCAGGTGTCAGGCTTACCGATTTTGCATTACTCCGCGAATCCGCGGATCGAAAGTAATGCAAAATCGGTAAGCCTGACACCGACTTAGGCGGAGCCGGTCAGCTTCGCCTCGAACAGGATCTCGTACGCGTGGCCGAACGGCGCGGGCTTGCTCGCGTAGAGGCTGATCTTCGTCACCGGGCGGCGCAGGTTCAAGACGGGCTCCGCCTTGAGGGCGGCGACGAACCCGGGCGGGGCGGCGTCGTCCCGGTTGCGTCCCAAGGTGAGGTGCGGGGCGTAAGGCCGCGGCTCCTGGCGGCCGAGCAGATCCGAGAGCTTTTCCATCGGCTCCCGGCCTTCGGCCAGGCCGATCCACACGACGCGCGCTTCCTCGAACGAGTCGAACGCGCCCACCCCTCCGTAGACGATCTCGAACGGCGCGATCCGCGCGGCGGCGCGGACCATCAGATCCTGGATCTCCGGCAGCTTCTCCTCGGGCGTCGCCCCGAACCAGCGCAGGGTGGTGTGCATGTCGCGCGGATCCACCCAGCGGACGTTGCCGCCGGCGCGGCGCAGCCGCGCGACGGCCGCGGCCGCGGCCGATCTGATCTCCTCATCCGCGGCGACGGCGATGAACAGGCGCATAAGAAGTTAAACTATATCTCATGAGAGCCGTGGCGACGCGGGTTTTGTCGGCTTCCGTCACTCTGAGGGACGGCCCGCGCGCCGGAGAAAAGCGCTCGACCGGTCCCGGCCTCCTCGTTCTCCTGGGCGTCGGCCTCGAGGACGACGAGGCGTCCGTCAAAAAGCTCGTCGACAAGATCCTCGTCCTGCGGATTTTCCCCAACGACGAGGGCAAGTTCGACAAGTCCGTCGTCGATGTGAAGGGCGAGATACTGCTGGTCTCGCAGTTCACCTTGCTGGCCTCCCTGAAGGGCGGCCGGCGCCCCGATTTCACCGCCGCCGCGCGCCCGGAACAGGCCGAGCCGCTGTGCCGGCGCGCCGCCGAGCTTCTCGCCGCCGGCGGATTGACGGTGCGCACCGGGGAATTCGGCGCGTCGATGGCGGTCGAATCGGTCAACGACGGGCCCGTCACGATCGTTCTCGACACGATTCTGTTCTAGGCCTTTCGGGCAATATTTAGAATTTGTGTTGATTTTACTGCGTAATTGCGGTTGATTAACATCAATTACATGGGTTGACCGCTCTCATCGGTGATTCCGGCCGCGCCGCCTATACTGTAGGGGCAATGAACACCAAGATGATGACGCTCGGCTCCACCCTCGCTTTGATCCTCGCGACCTCGGCCTCGGCCCAGGTGATTTCGATCCTCCCCGGCGGACGCGGCAACCTGTACATCGGCACGCCGACGACCTTGCCCGGCCCGATGAGCAGCATCGCGATCAACCCGCGCATCAGCCTGCCCTCGCCCCTGCTCGCCCCGTCCATCGCGCTGACGGTCTCCCCCGTCCCGGCGCCGGTCCAGGTCCCGGTCATTCCCGTCACCCCCGTGATGCCCGCCCTGCCCGTGTCCGTGATCCCCGAGCACCTGTGGAACTT
>JAQTNG010000047.1:14407-16596 GCA_028714015.1 Elusimicrobiota bacterium
CCGCCCTGCGCGTCAAGCTCGCCGCGCCCGCCAAGGACGACTCGGCCAAGGACTCCGCCGCCGCGCGCGAGAACCTCGACAATCTCTTCGACGGCCGCAATCGGCCTTCCGAGAAGAACTCCCCGGTGCGCTCGGACCGCCACCAGAGCCTTCCCGAGCACGACCTCGAAAGCGAGATCGGCGCATATTAAGCAAGCCGTAAAAAAGAATGGGCCCCGCTCGCGCGGGGCCCATTTTTTTTAGAACCGGTCCGGGTCTACCAAGAGTACTTGACGGTGTAGGTCACCACGGTCTCGCCGTCCTTCTTGACCGCCGCCGGGAACTCGATGGTCTGCGCGTCCTTCTTGACCCACTTCGCGGACGCGTCCACGATCTTCCAATTGGTCCAGCGGTACAGGTGCTCGACGACGGTCACCGCCGCGTCGGCGTCCTTGTGGTTGCGGATCTTGATCTCGAAGGTCTCCTCGAAGCGGCGGCCCTTGAGGTCGGACTTGTAGTCGGTCCGCTTGCGCTCGCCGACGAGGTCGAAGGACTCGCCCATCTTGACCCGCACCTTCTCGTCCTTCGGCGTGTGGTCGATCGCGTCCTCGCCCGCCAGCTGCAGCGAGCCGTCGTCGTCCTTCTTGTAGACGCGCACGCGCCCCTTCGGCAGCGGCAGGCCGAGGCCCTCGGCCTTCTTGTTGTCGAACTCGAAGTGCACCGCGACCTTCTTGCCCGCGCCCAGGCCGTAGTTCGGGTCCCAGACCGCCGCGTCGCCGAAGTAATTCCACTGCACGCCCTGCACGCCGTCGTAGGTGAATATCTTCCGGACCGGCACGCCCGCCGCCGAGGCCATCTCCACCTGCTTCGAGGAGTTATCGGCCAAGGTGGTCAGCCGTCCCAAGCTGTACATGTGGTACTCGAAGAAGGACTTCTCGCTCATACCCCCCTCATCAAACGCCATTGACTTCGCCCTGGAGGCCGCGCCCATCAAATAATCGCGAACCTGCGGCACGGGAGCGCGGTGGACGTCGCCGGCGACGAGCTTGAGCTTGGCGTCCTTGTAGGTCGCGCCGGAGTTGTTCGACACCGTGACCCAGGCGTTCAGGTCGGCCTTCGCGTCGTCCTTGTCGATGACGAGGACGTAGTCCGCGTTCCAAGATAAGCCGGCCGTTAGGTACGAAATCTCGCCCTGATGCTCGCCCGCCTTGCGCGCATTGAGCAGCCACATCAAGGTCGGCTTGGTCAGGAGGCCCTCGGGCAGCTCGGGCAGTATCGCTTCTCCCATAGGATTAAGGATAAGCTTGTCGCCGACCTTCATCACGCGCCCGCCCGCGGCCGAGAGCAAGGTGCCCTTGATGATCTCCTTCTTGTCGCCGTCGCGGCCGTAGCGCTGGAGCTCGATCTCGCGGCCGAGATAGCGCTGCAGGATCTTCTCCTGGC
Source organism: Elusimicrobiota bacterium (assembly GCA_028714015.1). Taxonomy (GTDB): domain Bacteria; phylum Elusimicrobiota; class Elusimicrobia; order UBA1565; family UBA9628; genus GWA2-66-18. The sequence continues at coordinate 15,830 of JAQTNG010000047.1, forward strand.
TGATCAGGTCGTAGCGGAAGTCCTGCTCGAGCACGGTCACCGCGTCGGGCGCGGTCAGCGACTTGAAGTGGACGCTGGTCGGATCGATCTGCGCGGCGACGTCCACGACCTGGACCGAGTTCACGCCGGTCTTGAGCGTGAACGGCCGGGTTTCCTTGATCAGGCCGAGGTTCGAGTTGTAAACGGTGACTTCCAGCGCGGACGCGGGCGCGACGAAGGCGAGCGCCATCAGAATCACGAGCGATTTTTTCATCGGTTAATCCTCCAGCCGCATGGGACCCGCCCATCCTAGGATAGTTTCCCGCCCTTGCGTTCGAACGGGTGTTCGACTATACTAGGTCATGTTCGTCGCGAGCGAGGATTACAACGACGTCGGGCTGAAGCTCGACGACCGGCTGATCAAGCGGCCGGCCGCCACCTTCTTTCTGCGCGCGACGGGATCGGCGCCCGACGCGGACGTCAAGGACGGCGACCTCCTGATCGTGGACCGCGCCGAGCTCCCCGCCCCGGGGCGCGTGATCGTGGCCGTGGTGCGCGGGGAGATGCTGGTCCGCCGCCTGCCCCCGGGCTGGCGCGACGACGACGGCCTCGAGGTCTGGGGCGTGGTCGCCTTCGTCGTGCGCGCGCCTTGAGCGCGGCCGCGTTCGCGCTCGTCGACTGCAACAACTTCTTCGTCTCCTGCGAGCGCGCCTTCCGCCCCGAGCTCGAGAGCCGCCCCGTCATCGTGCTCTCGAACAACGACGGCTGCGTGATCTCGCGCTCCGAGG
>JAQTNG010000048.1 GCA_028714015.1 Elusimicrobiota bacterium
GCTCGCTATCCGGGTCCTGGGACGGCGCCTCCGCCGACGTCAAGAGCGCGCGCCTGGCGTGGGCCGGCGGCGAGATCTCGGGCTCGGGCACCGCGCGGGGCCTGGGAACCAAGAAGACCTTCTACGGGGGCGCGGCGAAGTTCGGCCTCGACCTGCCCGAGCTCACGGCCGCGCGCTACCCGTTCCTCAAGCTTCCCCCGAAGGCCGTCGTGCCCGCGATGCGCCTCGACGGAAGCGCGACCTACGGCGCGGACGGCGAGCTCGCCTTGACCGCGCTGACCGCGAAGTTCAAGCAGGGGACCGCGTCGGCCTCGGGCGCCGTCCATAAGATCGGCTCGGCCAAGCCGGTCCCCGACCTGGCCCTGCGCTTCGCGGTGGACATGCCTTCCTTTAAAATCTCGGAGCTGCCCGTCGCCGTCTCGGCCCTTCCCGCCGACTTCGTCGTGCCCGCGATGCGCCTCGACGGCGGCGCGCGCGTGAAAGGCGACGACCTCGCGCTCGAGAAGGTCTCCATCAAGGGCAAGAGCGGGACGCTGCGCCTCGACGGCGTCGTCGCCAAGGCGCTGGCCGGCGCGCCCGAGCCCGCCCTCGAGATCCAGGCCGACCTCGACCTGCCCGCGCTCACCGACAAGGACCTTCCTTTCCCCGGAGTGCCGCCGGGCCTCGAGCTTCCGCCCTCCAGGTGGGACGCCGACCTGTCCTACGCGCCGCGCGCGATCCGCCTGCGCAGGTTCGGCGTGAAGATCGCGAGCAACGAGATCTCCGTCGAGGGCGGCGTCTCCGATCCCGCGGGCCGCGGGGCCTTCGACCTGCTCTTTAAGTGCAAGCGCTTCGTCCTCGAGGAGCTGACGCGCCTGACGCCCCGGACCCGCGACCTCAAGCTGACGGGCTCCGGCTTCTTCGCGATATCGGTCACGGGCAGCAAGGAAAAGCCCGTGTTCGGCGGCAAGCTGCAGTTCAAGGGCCTCGGCGCCACGGTCGCCGAGCTGCCGTTGTCGGACTTCACCGGCACGGTCTCCTTCGACGAGCGCCGCGTGGACGTCCCCAATCTCAAGGGCAAGGTCGCCGACGGCTCGCTGTCGATGGACCTGACGATCAAGGACTACACGAAGGTCCCGGAAATCCAGCTCGAGGCGTCGCTCGACCGCTTCGACCTCGGCAAGTATCTGGCGGCGAAGAAGAAGCTCGAGGCGGACGCGAAGACGGCGCAGGCCGCGAAGGCGGCGAAGACGGGCAAGGCCGCCGAGGAGAAGCCCTCGGCTCCGATCCGCACGCGCGGCAAGGTGGAGATCGGCTCCCTGATCCACCCGAACGCGCAGGTCCAGAACGTCACGGCGTCGTGGGACCTGTACGGCGTCACCCCCGACATGAAGAAGCTCAACGGCGACGCGAAGCTCGGCGTCGGGGGGGGCAGGCTCCACGCCATCGGGGACATGGCCCTGCAGTCGCCGATCGTGAAGGTCCTGATCTTCCCGATCCTGATCTTCCAGAAGCTCAGCCTCGGCGTGAACCTCAATGACATCAACGACGTGAAGTACGCCGGCGACTACGCCTTCAAGGACGGCGTGATGACCTTGCGCCAGTCGGAGATGGACTCGAGCGCCGCCCGGGTCTTCGCCGCGGGCACGATCGACCTGCCCGCCGAGGCGCTGGGCCTGACCGTGACCGCCCAGGTCGGGAACCTGCCCGCCGTGGACGTGGCGGTGACCGGCACCGTGGCCAACCCCAAAACCAAGGTCAAGGTCGGCAAGCTCCTGGAAAACGCCGGCAAGAACCTGATCGAAGGCCTCCTTCGCCGCTAAGACGGCGTCCTACTGGTTCTGGAAGAAGTCGGTGATGGCGGCCGAGACCTTCTCGGCGGCTTTCTTGGCCAGGCCGGCCGCGGCGCGGCGGCGGGCCTCGCCGGCGTCGGCGGAGGCCTGGCGATCGGAGACGTCGAAGCGCGAGAAGGCCTTGTCCTCGCGGCCGTCCTTGAGCGTCACGGTCGCGGTCCCGCGGGACCACTTCCAGCTCTTGTCTCCGCCCTCGATGGTCTGCGCCGCCGACTGGGACTCGACGATCAGGTCGCCCTTGTCGCCCGGGTTGCCGCGCTTGGCCATCAGGCCCGAGGCGACGAGGCCGGTCACGATGCCGGTCTCGACCTCCTCGGCGTGGTCGCCCGTCGCGATGACGACGACGTCGAGGGCCTCGAGGGCCTTCGCCGCCGCGGCCTTGGCGGCCGAGACGTCCACGGTCGAGGGCAAGGGCCCGCCGCCCAGGACGCGGCGGTCGTTCTCGAGGTCGAGGCGGCCCTTGAGCAGGGCGGCGAGCTTCGCTCCGGCCTTCGCGCGCTCGAACTTGTCGCCGGCGGCGTCGAGCTTCGTTTTCCACTGAAGGGCGTCCGCGTCGAGCGCCTGCGTCTTCTCGGCGACGGCGGCCATGGCCTTGCTCTTGCTGAGGGTCGCCAGGGCGTAGTAGCGCGAGGCGGCGGAGTCCTTCCAGCGCTCGACGATCTCCACGCCCTCGAGCATCTTCTTCGAGGCCGTGCGCACGCTCTGCGCGACCTGCTGGGAGAAGGACGAGGCCGTCTTGCCTCCCGAGTTGACGTTGGTTTCGCTCTCGTCGACGGTGGTGTCCACGCTGACGTTGCTCGAGAACACGCGCGAGATCTCGCCGCGCGCCCGGTCGGCGGCGCTCTCCTCGTCGTCGGCGCTGCCCACGCCCGTCACGTACTGCGCGCGGGACCATTTGGGGCTTTCGCCTTCCACCCAAACGGGGCGCGAGCCGTCGGCGGAGGACTTCCTGAGCCCGGCGCCTCCGCCGCAGGCGGAGAACGCAAGCACGGCGGCGGCGACGGCGAGGCGGTTCATGTTTTTCATAGAGCAGTCCTGTCGTGGAGGTAGGTTCGCCGTCCCTTGAGTATGACGACGTCTTTGAAGGTCTGGGTCGAGAGCGCGGCGCCGGTCGGCCCCTGGTAGGTGACGACCACGTCGTGCGCGCCGGGGGGCAGGCGCAGGCGCGCGACGCGGAACTGGGCCGGGAGCGTCGCCCAGGCGCGCGTGTCGGCGAACTCGGTCGCCGCGGACGTGGCGGCGCCGCCGGCCTGGGCGAGGAGGTGCTGCCAGGAGTCCTTCCCGTACTTCGCGGCGACCTCGTCGGCCGCGGCCTTGGCGACGATGAACTTGATCGCGGCGCGCGCGATCGCGCGCGTGCGGATGACGGCTTGGCGCTCGGCCAGGTCCGCCTTGGCGATCGCGGAGAGGTCCTCGGCGAGCTCGGTCTGGGCGCGTACGCCGCCGGACTCGACGGCCGAACCCGCGATCAGGAACGGGTCCTGGACGTAGTCCGGGAAGGCGACCGTGATCGCCTTGCCGAGGAGGCCCGCATGGATCGCGTTGACGGCCTGGCCGCCCTGGGCCTCGTCGTCCTTCGTCGCGTTGACCGCGATCACGGCGTCGCGCCAGGCGACCGAGAAGGTCTTGCTGACCTTTCGCGGGGCGACGCCGTTGTAGTGCAGGAACACCAGCTCGCCGTCGCCGTCGCCGGCCCCGACCGGCTCGAGGGACGGCGTCGGCGTGCCGTAGGCGGACGCGTAGCGCTCGTAGGCCTTGCGCGACCTCTCGCGGCTGATCCGCGCGTCGTCGGGGCGGCCGTCGTCCTCGTAGAGAAGGCTCGACAGGAACTGCGCGAAGGCGTCGTCCTTGTAGGCCGTCTTCTTGCCGCCGTACGCGTCCGAGTATTCCTGGAGCAGGCGGGTGAGCTTGCGTATCTCGACTAAGGCGTTTTCGCGGTCGCCGAGATAGGCGTAGTTGAGGCAGCGGTAGGCGTTGACCATCGCGCGCTCGAAGCGCTCGCCGGCGTACTCGGTCGTCGCGTCGTTGAGGATCAAGGTGCCGGCGGCCCTCGAGACGCTCTTCGTGTAGAGCTCCTCCATGCGCCGTTCGGCCTTGTCGAAGCTTTCGTCGCTGTCCTTGAACCTGCCGGCGTCGTGCAAAACGGCGCCGAGATCCAGGTAGAAGAGGACCTGATTCTTGCGCCCGTAGGAGCTTTCCTTGGCCTTCTCGATCCGGGCCTCGGCCGCGTCGAAATTCCGGGCGGCGATCAGGGAGTTGACCTCCTTGCGCAGCCCGCCGGAGGGCCCCGCGCAGGCCGCGAAGAGGGGGAGGAGCAGCAGAAAAGAAACGGCCCCGCCTCTCTTGGAAGAAAGGCGGGGCCGGGTGACGACCATCAAGCCTACCAGCCGGCCTTCGAGCGCTGGACGAACTTCTTGATCTTCTTCTGGCCGTTCCAGACGATCTTGTGGGTCTTCATGTCGAGCATCTTGAGGTTGGTCTGATAGAAGACCACGGCCTTGCCGCCTTCCTGGTCCACGATCTGGTTCATCGCGCCGCTGAGCATGAAGTCGGCGCCGATTTCCTGACCATGCGCCTTCCGCGTTTCTTCGGAAGCGTTCGTGTCCTGATCGAGGCGCTCGTCCCGGACCTCGCCCCGCTCGCCCTTGCTGGCGACGAACTCCACCTTGCCGGAGTTGATCAGCGAGCGCTGAAGGTCCTCGACGAAGGTGTCCGTGTTGATGTGCTCCTGGGACTGGTTCCTCACCGTTCCCACGATCACGGTCGGGTTTTTCCCGAGCGCCGAGCGCGCGGCCGAGTACCACGGCCGGGACAGGGCGTCCGAGATCATTTCCTCGGCCACGAGGCGCGAGTCGGTGTCGTTCCAATGTCCGCTGACGTCCTTGACCTCGCCGGCGTCCATGCGCTGCACCGAGGTGCCGCACGCGGACATCGCGAGAGCCAGGACGACGAAGGGCAGGGTCTTGCGCATCTTAGTGCTTGGCCTCTTCCGCCGCGAGCTCGTCGAAGGCCTTCTCGGCGTTCGCCTTCACGTAGTCGCGGACCTTGGAATCCAGCTCCTTCGACTCGTTGAGGCTCTGCTGGATCGCGCCCATGTCGAGCTTGACGAGGGCGAACAGCGTGCCGTCCGTCGGATCCTTCCAGTGGTCCACCGGGATCGCGCCGTGAAGGGTGAACTTGGCGAAGTTCTTCATGGTCGAGGAGACCATCTGCTCTTCGGAGGACTTCGTCATGTCGCCCGCCGTGATCGAGGCCATGTAGTCCTTCGTCAGCGTGGTGACGTAGGAGTTCATGATCTTCGCGATCTCGGCCCGGCCGCGGTCGTCGGCGGCGGAGACGGACAGGGCCCGGTTGCGGATGCCCTGGGCGATGCCGACGCCGTAGAACACCTGCTTGCCGTCCTTGTCCTTCATGGCGCCGGAGCCCTTGTTGACCCACTCCGGGGCGTTGTTGGCGATCGGAGACTTCTTGGCGCCGCCGCAGGCGCCCAAAGCGAGAGCGGCGACGAGCATCAGTCCGATGCGGCTGAAACGGTTGCTGTTCATGTGTCCTCCAGCCGGGCCTCTGGCCCGGTATTTCCGAAGTCTAACAGACGCGGATGATTCTGTCAATAATTCTCATAGTGACCTCGGTCACCATGGTTTTTGGTATTATCGGGGCATGGCCTCACCCGACGAAAAGAACCTGGTCTGGCTCGACCTGGAGATGACCGGCCTCGATCCCGAGAAGGATTTCATCCTCGAGATCGCCACCGTCGTCACCGACGGCGACCTCAAGGTGCTCGCCGAGGGGCCCTGCCTCGCGATCCACCAGTCCGACGACATCCTCCACTCCATGGACCCGTGGTGCGTCGAGCAGCACGGCAAATCGGGCCTCACCGTGCGCTGCCGCGACTCCGAGATCAGCGTCCTCGACGCCCAGCTTCAGACCCTCGCCTTCCTGTCGCCCTGGTGCGCGCCGGGCAAGTCGCCCCTATGCGGCAACACGATCGGCCAGGACCGGCGCTTCCTGGTCAAGTTCATGCCACGCCTGCACGACTACTTCCATTACCGCTCGATCGACGTCTCCTCGATCAAGGAGCTCGTCGCGCGCTGGTATCCCGAGCAGAAGTACGTGTACTCGAAGAGCAAGCAGCACCTGTCGCTCGCGGACGTGCACGAGTCCATCTCCGAGCTCACCCACTACCGCAAGAACGTCTTCAAGTAGGCGGAAACAAGTACGGCCCCCGGCGTTTTCTCCGCTGGGGGCCGCTTTGCGTCCTGGGGATAGCTTAACCCGCCCGGCTCCGCGATGCGATGGCGCGCGGGTCTCTTTATTGTGACGGCCGTGTGACCGTCAATTCCCCTCGGACTTGCGGTCCGGGTGGCCCTTGATGCCTTCGCAGCCGCACGAATCGGGGTGGGGCTCGCCTTCCTTCCAGCCGTCCTTCTCGAGCTGGGACTTGACCCAGCACGGATAGCACAGCATCAGGCGGTTGATCGGCTTGTTCTCGCCGCAGCGCATGCACATGCCCTTGGAGGGCGGGGCGCGCCGCGGGATGCGGGCGAGGTCGATCTCCTCGCGCGGCAGCTCCCGCTGATCCGGCTCCGCCGGGGCGGTCTTCTCGATCACGAGCTCTTCGGTCAAAGTCTTCGTCATATTCCCACTCCTCGATTGCATTTCTTGCACCAGCCGCCGACCTTGCCCTGAACGGATTTGCGGGTCAACGTGACCGTCTCCTTGCAGCCCGGGCAGGCGACCGTCAGTCCGCCCGTGTCGATGGTCGGATAGTCCTTGTCGAACGCCTCTTTGGAGCCGTGGCGCGGCTGCAGCCATTGACCGGGGCGGCTCACGCTTGAGCTCCCTTGTCCTTGATCATCTTGACGAGCTCGTAGGGCAGGCCGAAGTGCTCGTTCTCCTCGACGGTCTCGACTTCCTCGACGGTCTTCACGCCGTAGCGGTCCTTGCAGAGGGTGACGACCTCTTGGAAAAGGATTTCCGGAGCCGAGGCGCCGCTCGTCAGGCCGAGCGTCTTGACGCCCAGGAGCCACTCGTCCTTGATGTCGGACGCGCGCTCGATGAGGCGCGACTTGACGCCCTTGGCCAGCGCCACCTCGACGAGGCGGTTGCTGTTCGAGCTGTTCGGCGCGCCGAGCACGAGGAGCAGGTCCACCGAAGGGACCATCGCCTTGACCGCGTTCTGGCGGTTCTGCGTCGCGTAGCAGATGTCGTCCTTCTTGGGCGCGCCGAGCTTCGGGAATCTTCGCTTGAGCACGGCCACGATCTCGCGCGTGTCGTCGAGCGACAGCGTCGTCTGCGTCAGATAGGCGATCTTGTCGGGGTTCGGGACCGAGATCTTCTCGGCCTCGGCGACGGAGCCCACGACGACCATGTGCTCGGGGGCTTCGCCGAGCGTGCCGATGGTCTCCACGTGGTCGCGGTGGCCGATCAGGGCGATCGTGTAGTCCTTCTTGGCCAGCGCGATCGCCTCGAGGTGGACCTTGGTGACGAGCGGGCAGGTCGCGTCGATGATCTTGAGCTGGCGCGCGCGGGCCTCGGCGACGACGTCGGGGCCGACGCCGTGCGCGGAGAAGATCAGCCAGGAGCCGTTGGGGACCTCGGAGAGCTCCTCGACGAAGATCGCGCCCTTCTGGCGCAGCTCGTCGACGACGTAGCGGTTGTGGATGATCTCGTGGCGGACGTAGACCTTGCCGCCGCACAGCTCGAGCGCGCGCTCGACGACCTCGATGGCGCGCACGACGCCGGCGCAGAAGCCGCGGATCTTCGCGATCACGAGCTTCTCGATGCGGATTTGCGAGGGGGTCGAAGTGGTCATCTGTTCTCCTGCGGCTAAACGGCGGCCCGGGTCTTGTGGGGGAGCCAGGCGGCGACGCGTTCCGCGATCTTGGGCGCGGACAGGCCGATCGCGTCGTAGAGCAGCGGCGGCGCGCCGTGCTCGACGAACGAATCGGGTATGCCGATGCGCAGGACCTCCGCGCGGCCGGGGGTCAGCGCCTCGAGGACGGCCGAGCCGAAGCCGCCCTGGATCACGTTGTCCTCGATCGTCACGAGGCGCGGGGTCTTGGCCGCGCACTCCTTGAGCAGCTCGACGTCCATCGGCTTGACGAAGCGCATGTTCACGACACCGACTGAATAACCCTGGTCCTCGAGTATCTGGGCGGCCTCGAGCGCGGGATGGACTCTGTTCCCGATAGCCAGCAGGGTGACGTCATTGCCGTCCTTGAGGCGCACGCCCTTGCCGACGGGCAGGGCCTTGGGCTCGGCGTCCATCGCGACGCCGATGCCGTTGCCCCGAGGATATCGAATAGAAACCGGGGCGTTGAGCTCGATGGCGGTGCGCAGCATGTTCTGCAGCTCGTTCTCGTCGGCCGGGGCCATGACGGTCATGCCCGGGATCATGCGCAGGTACGAGTAGTCGAACACGCCGTGATGCGTGGGGCCGTCCTCGCCGACGAGGCCGGCGCGGTCGAGGCACAGGATCACCGGCAGCTTCTGCAGGCAGACGTCGTGCTCGATCTGGTCGTAGGCGCGCTGCAGGAAGGTCGAGTAGATCGCGACGACCGGACGGTAGCCCTCGGTCGCCAGGCCCGCGGCGAAGGTCACCGCGTGCTCCTCGGCCAGGCCCACGTCGAAGTAGCGCTTCGGGAAGCGGTCGCGGAAGCCGTCCATGCCCGTGCCCTCCGGCATCGCGGCGGTGATGCCGACGATGCGCGGGTCCTTTTCGGCCTCGGCCACGATCGCCTTGCCGAAGACGGCCGTGTAGGTGGGCGGAGGAGTCTTCGTGATCGGCGTCTTGAGGAACTTGGCGGTGGCCACGTCGAACTTGCCGGGGCCGTGCCAGGTGTACTGGTCCTCCTCGGCGGCGGGGTAGCCCTTGCCCTTCTTCGTCACGCAGTGCACGAGGACGGGGCCTTGGAGCGTCTTGACGTGCTTGAACACGGCCGCGAGCTGCTCGACGTTGTGGCCGTCCACCGGTCCGAAGTAGGTAAAGCCCATCTCCTCGAACAGCATGCCCGGGAACAGCAGGACCTTCGCGCGCTTGGCCACGCGCAGGATGCTCTCGCCCCAGAACTGGAAGCGGGCCAGGAACTTCTTGACCGAGTGCTCGGCGTGGCGCACGGCGCCCAAAGTCAGAAGCTTGGAGAGGAAGGTGCCCAGAGCCCCGACGCGGTTGGAGATGAACATCTGGTTGTCGTTGAGCACGACGATGAGGTCGGTCTGAACCTGGCCCGCGTTCTGCAGGCCCTCGTAGGCCTCGCCGCCGGTCATGCAGCCGTCGGAGACGATCGCGACGACCTTGTTCTTCTCGCCCTTGAGGTCGCGCGCCACGGCCATGCCGAGAGCCGCGGAGATCGCCGTCGAGGCGTGGCCCGCGCCGAAGGCGTCGTATTCCGACTCGGAGCGCTTCAGGAATCCGGAGAGCCCGCCGAGCTGACGGATCGTGTTCATCCGGTCGCGGCGGCCGGTCAGGATCTTGTGGCCGTAGGTCTGATGGCCGGTGTCCCAGATGAGCTTGTCCTTGGGCGTGTCGAAGGCGTAGTGCAGGGCGACCGTGATGTCGGTCGAGCCGAGGCTCGAGGCCAAATGTCCGCCGAGCTTGGAGACGGTCTCCAGGATGAACGCGCGGACCTCCGCGGCGACCTTCGGCAGCTGCTCGGGCTTGAGCTTCTTGAGGTCCGCCGGCGAATTGATGTCTTTGAGTAGTTCCATGGTTATTTATCCCGTTCGATGATGTAGTCGGCCAGATCATGCAGCACGGACGCCCGCGCCCCGAAAGGCTTCAGGTGCGCGTGCGCCATTTCGACGAGCGCGCGGGCCTTGGCCCGCGCGCCGTCCACCCCGTACAGCGAGGCGTAGGTCAATTTGTCGTTGTCGCGGTCGCTGCCGCGCTTGCCCAGCTTCTTCTTGTCGCCCACGACGTCGAGGACGTCGTCGGCGATCTGGAAGGCGAGGCCGACGCACTCGCCGTAGGAACGAAGGGCGTCGCGCTTGGCGTCCGAGGCTCCGGCGAGCACCGCGCCCGCGTCGAGGCTGGCGATGATCAAGGCGCCGGTCTTGCGGCGGTGCACCGCCTCTAAAACCTTCGCGGCCGCGTTTTTCGATATCTTCTTGGACATGCCCTCGGCGGCGAGGTCGGCGACCTGGCCTCCGACCATGCCTTCGCCGCCGGCGCCGTAGGCGATCAGGCGGATCAGCTCGGCGGTCTCGCGGCCTTTCAGCTTCAAGTCGGACGCGTTCTCGGCGGCGGCCTCGAAGGCCTTCGTGAGCAGGCCGTCGCCCGCGAGTATGGCCATCGCCTCGCCGAACACCTTGTGGTTCGTGGGCTTGCCGCGGCGCAGGTCGTCGTCGTCCATCGCCGGGAGGTCGTCATGGATCAAGGAGTAGGTGTGGATCATCTCGAGCGCCGCCGCGGTCTTGAGGGCCTTCCGGGCGTTCAGGCCGCAGCACTCGGCCGCCTCGAGGACGAGCGTGGGGCGCAGGCGCTTGCCGCCCGCGAACAGCGAGTAGCGCATAGCCTTGCGGATCGACTCGGGCAGATCGGGGGTGGGGGAGAGGAGCTTCTCCATGGCGGCGTCAACGGACGCCGTGTTCTTTTCCATCGCGCGGGCGAGAGTCGAGTTCAAAGGGCCTCCAGGTAAGCCGTGAGGAATCGGGACAAAGTCTTCATCGCGCGGGCGGAGCGGAAGCCGGTGCGGATAAGAGAGGGCATCGAGGCGGCGTTGGCCAGCGCGTAGCGGGCGAGGGAGGCCGCATCCTCGCCCTCGGGGGCGTCGGAGGGAATATCCTCATGGACCTCGTCGAGCACGACGCGTACGGCGATCGCGTCGGTCTTGCCGTCGGCCCAGCGGCGCACGGAGGCCGTCTCCATGTCGCAAGCGAGCGCGCGCTGCTCCTCGCCGAGGGCTTTCTTCGCGGAAGATTTGAGAACAATATTCGAGTGCAGGATCTTGCCGAAGTGAAAGGGGAGCTTGAGCTTGAGCGCGGTCTCGCGCAGGGACTTAACGAAGTCGAGGTCGGCCTCGCGCGCGTCGGCCACGATGTCGCCGGTCTTGGCTTCCTTCTGCATGGCGCCGCACAGGCCGGCGGAGATGGCCAGGCCGAAATCGGAGGGGATGAAGCCGCCGCCCAGGGCGTCGGTCGCCTTCTTGGCTCCGATGCCGGTCTTGAGCAGGATGATCTTACGGCCGGCGAAGGTTCCTTCCGCGCGGCCGGGCGCGGCCTCGGACAGGCCGAGGGCCTTCAAGAGGGGGGCGTACTCCCATTTCGTCGCGGCCGTGATCAGAACGGGCGTCTTGGGGAGGGCGGCGCGGGGGGCTTCGCCGTCGGTTTCGGTCGAATCTTCCATCAAAAGAGCCATGCGCGTCTATTATCCCATTTTTCAGGCCTTCTGAAACCCGTTTTTAAGACGGTGGGGAGGGGCTGCCATAATGGTGATATACTGCCCGGCTTTGCAGTGTTTGGTGGTCTAATATTTTTCTACAACCCCGGCACTTGCATAGATTTCCGACTATAATCCGAATTCTGACTGTTTTAGTCACCGTGTTATACGGACCAGTCTATTCTTAAGTTCGGCAGAAGAAGCCCAGAACGACTTTGAAGGTTTAACGGCAACTGTTTCCTGGAAACAGTTGAACGGAGGGACCCGAGGAGGCACCATTTTCGAAATGCGCACTGGAACGATTCGGCCTCGTTTGCAGCCAAGACCGGAAAACGGCGGCGCCGTCACCTGTCCTCTGCCGAACCATTACCTTGACCAGACGGCGGCTTCGTTTGGTTGGACAGCTGAAGCCGCCGCTGGTCAGGTTCTGCGTTAGGGAACAATTCCGGGGCCTCAATCGTATAGTAGTATGGGCACTCCAGCTACCGGCGCCGCTTTGCGCCATTTCCCCCATTGACAGTATGTCAAATATGACATATACTCGTTCATGAGGCGGGCTGACAAGCCGCTGCTCTGGTTCCATGGGGAGGTGAAGACGCCCCCGTTCTCGAGCGAAGCTCGCATCGAGGCCGGTTTCCTCTTGAGGCGTCTGCAAGAAGGGGAACGCCTGGGAATGCCTCATTCTCGACCGATGCCGTCGATCGGGCCGCGTTGTCACGAGTTGCGGATAACGGATGAATCGGTGAAGTGGCGGATCGTCTATCGGCTGGATTCGGATGCGATCGTCATCGCTGATGTGTTCAGGAAGAAAACGCGGACGACGCCGAAGGAAGTGATCGCAGCTTGCCGAAACCGTTTCAGGAGATACGACGATGAATGAAGCCAAGCGCAAGAAGCTGGAAGCGAAAGGCTGGCGCGTCGGAGGGGCCAAGGAATTCCTCGGCTTGTCCGATCAGGAAGCCGCGTTCATCGAGTTCAAGCTGAAGCTGGCGCGGAGCCTGCGAGCCAAGAGGCTGAAATGCGGAATCGGGCAGGTTCAGGCGGCCAAGATCATTCATTCGAGCCAAAGCCGGTTCGCGAAGATGGAAGCGGCCGATTCGTCCGTGTCGGTAGACCTGCTCGTCCGGTCTCACTTGGCGCTGGGAACGTCCGGTCCGGAACTGGGGCGGATCATCGCCCGGCCGCTCGTGAAGGCGCGCTAAGCCGCCAGCGCCTTCTTCGCGTAGCCGTTCGCGCGATACCAGTCGACCGCGTCCTTCAGCGCGGCCTTGGCCGCGCGGGGCGCGAAGCCGAGCTCGGTCTTGGCCTTCTCCGAGGAGAACCACATGTAGTGCTTGGCCATCTTGATGGCGTCGAGCGGGGCCATCGGGGTGGTGCCGCGCAGGACGGCGAGCGCGGTGTCGACGGCGCCGAAGGCGTAGGCGATCGCGTAGGGCGTCTTGAATTTGGGGCCGGGCAGTCCCGACACTTCGGCCAGAAGGTCGAGGACCTCTTTGAGCGTGAGGTTCTCGCCGCCCAGTATGTAGCGTTCGCCGATGCGGCCCTTCTGAGCCGCCTGCCAATGTCCCATCGCCACGTCCTCGACATGAACGATGTTGAGGCCCGTGTCGATGTAAGAAGGAATACGCCCGTTCAGGAAGTCCACGACCATTTTGCCGGTCGGCGTGGGTTTGATGTCGTAAGCCCCGATCGGCGCCGCCGGGTTGACGGTCACGATCGGCAGGCCCTCCTCCTTGGCCAGGCGGCGGGCCAGGACATCGGCCAGGAATTTCGATTTCTTGTAGTGCCCGACGATGACCTCGAGCGAGGCGTACTCGCTCGTCTCGTCGACGGGCGTCTTGTCGTCGGGGACCTTCACCGCGGCGACCGAGGAGCAGTGCACGATCTTCTCGGCCCCGGCCTTCGCCGCGGCGCGCAGGACGATCTCCGTGCCCTCGACGTTCGCCGCGTACATGTCCGCCGGATTGGGAATCCAGATCCGGTAGTCGGCGGCGACGTGGAACACATACCGGCAGCCGGACACGCCCTTCTCGATCGCGGCCTTGTCTGTCAGGCCGCCCTCGACGATCTCGACGTTCAGGCCGTCGAGGTTGCGCCGGTCGCCGCCCTTGCGCGCCAGGGCCTTCACCTTGAGCCCCTGCTTGAGCAGAAGCCGCGCGAGGCTGGCCCCGACGAAGCCGGTGCCGCCGGTGAGGAAGGCCGAGTCCACTACTTCTTGGTTCCCGCCGTCTCGCGAGGCTCGGCCTTGGCGAGGACTTCCTCGTAGGTGCCGGTCCGGTCGTAGGAGAGCGAGACCTTCTTCGGAGCCTTGATCGACGCGAAGTCGGCGACGAGCTCGAAGAACTTGGAGACGCTCGAGAACGCCTCGGCCACCGAGGTCGGCTCGAAGCCGCAGTGCGTCATGCAGTTCAGGCACTTCGGGTTGCCGGACGCGTGGCCGTACTTCGACCAGTCGGTCGTCTCAATCAGCTCTTTATAGGTCTTCGCGTAGCCGCCCTCGTTCATCAGGTAGCACGGGCGCTGCCAGCCGAACACGTTGCGCAGCGGGTTGCCCCACGGCGTGCAGTCGTACTGGCGCTTGCCCTCGAGGAAGTCCATGTAGAAGGGGGAGTGGTTGAACGCCCAGCCCTTCTGGCGCCAGTCCTTGAGCGCCTCTTTAAACCAGGCCTTCGACTGCTCCTGCTTGAGGAACAGCTGCTGCTCCGGCGCCTTCTCGTAGGCGTAGCCGGGGGAGATCATCATCCCGTCGAGGCCCATCGCCATGTTGTCGTCGAAGAACTGCCGGAACTCGTCGACGTTCTCGCCCGAGAAGATCGTCGAGTTCGTCATCACGCAAAAGCCCTTGGACTTGGCGAGCTTGATCGCGGAGACGGCGGTCTTGTACACGCCCTGCTGGCAGACCATGCGGTCGTGCGTCTTCTCGACGCCGTCGAGGTGGATGGAGAAGATCAGGTAGGGGGAGGGCTTGAACTTGTGCAGGTTCTTCTCGAGCAGGATCGCGTTCGAGCACAGGTAGACGGGAATCTTGCGGTCGACCAGCCCCTCGACGATCTGCTGGATCTCGGGGTGGATCAGGGGCTCGCCGCCGGCGATGGAGACGATGGGGGCTCCGCACTCCTCGACGGAATCGAACACTTCCTGCGGGGTCATGCGCTTGCGCAGGATGTCGGTCGGATACTGGATCTTGCCGCAGCCGGCGCATTCGAGGTTGCAGGCGAACAGGGGCTCGAGCATCATGACGAGAGGGTACTTCTCGACGCCCTTCAGCTTCTGGGTGACGAGGTACTTGAAAACGGCGAGCTGAGCCTGCATAGACATGGCCATGGTTGTTAGTCTCCTGAAATTACGCGCGGGCGAGGCCCTGAGAGAGGGCCTTGCGGTAGATTCCCAGCGCCTGAAGGGGGAAGTTGTTGCGGTACATCGTGTACTCGAGATAGTAGACCTTCGGGAAGCCCGTGCCCGTGAACTCGGTCTCGTCCCAGGTGCCGTCCGGGCGCTGGGTGGAGAGAAGGTGCTCGACGCCGCGCTGAAGCTCGGGGCCGTAGTCGCCGACGGCCATGAGCGACATGATCGCCCACGCGGTCTGCGTCGGCGTGGCCGGGCCCTTGCCCTTGAGGGACGGGTCGGAGTAGGTCTCGCAGGTCTCGCCCCAGCCGCCGTTGGGCAGTTGGACGGACTTCAGCCAGGAGACGGCGCGGCGCGCGAACGGCTGGTTCATGTTCTCGCCGATCGCGGCGAGGCCGCGCAGGGACTGCCAGGTTCCGTAGATGTAGTTGACGCACCAGCGGCCGTACCAGGAGCCGTCGGCTTCCTGCTCGGCCTTGACGAACTTGATCGCCTTGGCGGCCGCGGGGTACGACGCGTCGTAGCCGCAGTAGCCGAGAAGCTCGAGCACGCGCGCGGTGATGTCGCTCGTGGGCGGGTCGATCATCGCGTTGTGGTCGGCGAACGGGATCTTGTCGAGGACGATCTTCGTGTTCTCCTTGTCGAAGGCCGCGAAGCCGCCCGTGACCGACTGCATCGACAGAAGCCAGTTGAGGCCGCGGAGGAAGGACTTCTCCCGGATCTGCGCGTTGGGCTCCTCGAGGTGCACGTGGCGCAGGGCCAGAAGGACCATCGCGGTGTCGTCCACGTCCGGGTAGAACGCGTTGTTGAATTGGAAGTGCCAGCCGCCCGTCGGGCCGTTGGGGTTCGTGTACGCCCAGTCTCCGCGGGTCTTGATCTCCTTGGAGATCGTCCACTGCGCGGCCTGAACGAGCGCGGGGTGCTGACGGTCGAGGCCGGACTCGGCGAGCGCGATCATCGTGATCGCGGTGTCCCATACGGGGGAGCGCGAGGGCTGGTAGCGCGTCGAATCCTCGGAGGGGACCTCGAGGCGGTCGAGCTCCTGGAGCTGGGCCACGAGGCGGGGATCGGTGTCGGGGTAGCCGAGGCACTTCATCGCCATGATCGAGTTGGCGATGCCGGGGTAGATGGCCCCGAGGCCGTCGGAGTCCTGCAGGCGCTCGAGAATCCAGTCCTCGGCCAGCCGCAGGGACCAGACGCGGATCCAATGGCCGCCGCGGCCTTCCATGCCCTTCAGGAACGAGTCCCACATCAGGAAGAAGGTCGTCCAGGAGAGGAACTTGTGAGGCGCGACCGCCTCGGAGAGGGGGATGTGGCGCCGGCTGTCGGGGAACAGCTCGTCGAGCGTCGCGTGGGCGGGGCACGGGATCGCGGGCTGGAACGCCCAGACGATCGCCAGAGGCACCACGATCGAGCGCGTCCACGCCGACATCTCGTACAGGTTGAAGTAGAACCAGTTCGGGAACAGCATGATCTCGGGGGGGATCGTGGGGACGCCGCGCCAGTCGTACTGGCCGAACAG
>JAQTNG010000049.1 GCA_028714015.1 Elusimicrobiota bacterium
CGGTGGGGGGGCTCTCCACCTCCCAGGCCGAGGCCGCCATCGCGGCCAAGCTCGGCGACTACCTGCGCGGCGCCCAGGTCACCGTCTTCATCAAGGAGTACGGCAACAAGAAGGTCTTCGTCTTCGGCCACGTCATCAAGCCCGGCGCCATCGAGATCCCCACCGAGACCAAGCTCACCGTCCTCGAGGCCATCTCCCAGGCCGGCGGCTTCTCGCCCCTGGCCGCTCCCGACCGCACCCGCGTGGTGCGCATGCTCAACGGCGTGAGCCAGTCCTTCACGATCGAGGTCTCCGCCATCACCAAGAAGGGCGAGAAGGACAAGGACATCTCCCTCGAGCCCAACGACATCGTCTTCATCCCCGAAAGCTACTTCTAGCAGAGGTCCCCATGGCCGATCCGACGACGACGAGCGAAGAACTCGATCTCACCTATTACCTTGACGTCGTGCTCCGCCGCCGCTGGATCGTCGCCGCGGCCACCGTCATCGTTTTCGTCTCGATCGCGTTCGTCACCTTCATGACCCGCCCCGTTTATCAGGCCAGCGCCATGCTCGTCATCGAGAAGGAGCGGGGCGGCCTGGTCCAGAACGGCTCGATGGTCGAGAACTCCAACGCGGACTACTACCAGACCCAGTACAAGCTCCTCCAGAGCCGCTCCCTCCTCGAAAAGGTCTACGCCGATCTCAAGCTCGGCGAGACCGAGGACTTCAAGGACCCCCGCGGCCTCGTGAAGCTGCAGAAGTCCGTCACCATCTCCCCGGTCCTGCGCAGCCGCCTCGTCAACGTTCGCGTCGATTCTCATGACGCGAAGCTCGCCGCCGCCGTCGCCAACCGCCTCAGCGAGGCCTTCGTCGAGCAGAACCTGGCCAACCAGATGTTCATCTCCAAGGAAGTCCTGCTGGCCCTGCAGGCGAAGGGGGGCGACGCCAACGCCGCCGACCTGCCCGCCGTCGTCAACAGCCCGCTGATCCAGTCCCTCAAGGGCGAATACGCCAAGCTCCAGAGCTCCTACGCCGAGCTGTACGCCCGCTACACGGAGAAGCACCCGACCGTGATCCGCGTGAAGTCCAGCATGGTCGCCCTCGAGTCGCAGATCCGTTCCGAGACCGCGCGCATCGTCGCCTCCATGAAAACCGAGCTCTCCGGCCAGCTCAAGGGCAACAACGTCCGCGTCATCGACACGGCGCTCGTTCCCGAGTTCCCGATCAAGCCCAACAAGCGCCAGGGCCTGATGCTCGGCCTGCTGGGCGGCCTGGCTTTGGGCCTGGCGCTGGCCTTCCTCGTCGAGATGCTCGACCAGAGCGTGCGCACTCAGGAAGACGTCGAAGCGAAGCTGGCCCAGCCCTTCCTGGGCTCGATTCCCCACGCGGTCATCGCGGCGAACAACGTCTACGCGCCGCTGACCGCCAAGGAGCCCTCCCTGACGAGCGAGGCCTTCCGCAACCTTCGCACCATGGTGGACTTCGCCGGGGTGGGGGGCAAGGCCAAGGCCCTCCTCGTCAGCTCCACCCTCCAGGGCGAGGGCAAGAGCTACATCGCCGCCAACCTCGCCGTCGCCTTCGCGCAGATGGGCGAGAGCGTCCTTCTCATCGACGGCGACCTGCGCCGGCCCAACATGCACCGCTCCTTCAGCCTCTCCGGCGAGAAGGGCCTCAGCGACTTCCTCGTCTCCGGCCGCAAGGCCGAGGAAGCCGCCGACCTCGTCCACAAGAGCGAGGTTCCCGGCCTCTCCATCCTCCCGTGCGGCCCGCGGCCGCCGAACCCCTCCGAGCTCCTCAACACACCGCGCCTGGGCGCCCTCATCGCCTGGGCCCGCGAGAACTTCGACCGCGTCATCGTGGACTGCACGCCGATGTTCCCCATCAACGACACGCTCCTGTGGGGGCGGCACATTCCCTCCGGCGTCTTCGTCGTCCGCTTCGGCGCCACGCGCACCCCGCTCATCAAAACGGCCTGCCAGAAGCTGCAATCGGGCGGCATCAAGCTCCTCGGCGTCGCCGTCAACGCGGCGAAGGCCGGCGGCCTCGCCTACTCGGCGTACGGGTACTACTACCAGCAGTACTACCACTCGTACGTCAATGAGGAAGTCCGTGCCGATGTCGTTCGCTGATATCAGCAAATCGCGTCGGCTCGCCGAATTCTTCGTATTGTCCGCGCCGCTGCTGGGCGCGGCTGCTTTCGGCCTCGTCGAGCATTGGTCGCGCTGGTTCTTCTTGGTTTGGTCCCTCGTCCCATATTTATTGCTCAGGCCGCCCGTCGACGCGCGATGGGGCGTTTTTCTCGGCGTAGGGGTGCTCGCGTTGCTGCAGAGTCTTCGACCCTGGTCCCCCGATGCCCCGGCGATTCTTTTTGGGACGGCTGATGCGGCGTTGAGCCTATATGCGGCATCGGGATGGATTTCGGCGGCCTTGCTTGCGGCCTCAGCCTGCAGTCTTCGCGATGAAGACCCTGGCTTCATACGGCGTTTGGCCGTCTCCATTGTCGCAACGGCGTTGCTTCTCGCGGCGGTCGGATTGGTCCAAATGGCGAATGGGAACGCGGCGATCTACGGCGTTCGCGTCGTCATGTCCGCCGTCTATCCTTTCGCGGGGTTTTATAACCGCAATCACGCGGCATGCTTCCTCGGCGTGGGCGCGATCCTCGCGATGGGTCTTTATCTCGATCAGTGCCCTGCCGAATCCAGAGTGGATACCCTGGCTAAGCGCGCGACGCTTGCGTTTCCAGTGCTGCTCCTCTGGGGTGCGATATGGGCGACCGATAGCCGCGCGGCCATCGCTATTCAACTCCTGGCGGTCGTTCTCCTCTTCCGGCCTTCGTTTCTCCTTCTGTTCGGCGTCGCAGCGGGCACCGGTTCTTTGGCCGTCGTCAACTCCTCGTTTTCGCAGCGCTGTGAGATATATCGCTCCACGCTTGTCGCAGTGTGGGACCGATGGCCATGGGGTTGGGGTGCGGGCGTCTTTGGCATCGCCGCTCCCGTCTACATGAGTCGTGCCGCTGGTGGAAACGTGCCACATGCGCATAGCGACTGGTTGCAGTTGGTTTTTGAGTTTGGCGTACCGATCGGGGTTTGCCTGTTGGCGGGGGCCTGGGTAGTCCTGGTGCGGACGATGGTCTCCGCGACCGGCATGCAACGGGCGTTCGGGGCGGCTGTGACGTTCGTCCTGTTGCATGCGGCGGTCGAATGTCCGTTATTCGCCGGGGTGAATCTTGCCGTGTTGGCACTATGCTTCGCCTCTTTCCCGACGCTGGGTTTCAGGCTCCCGGAGTGGACGAGAATAGTGGTTTTTGCTGTGGGCTCGTATGTCCTTGTCGCAAGTTCGCCTGCTGCGCTTGACTCGTTTCACCGCCTCACGACGGCGGCTTATTTCGCGAAAGATCAGGTCGCGGACGACCTGATCGGCAAAACCAGCGGCCGAGAACTTTTATCGCGATACTCCGATCCGGCCAGAGGAGTATGGAATCCTTGGCGGCAGGCCATCCGTGCTCGGGCCCTTTTTGACTTGGGGCGGGGACGGGATGCAGAGGGCGAAGTTCTGCGGAAAAATGCCCTGCTAGGGAAGCCATGACGGTCATGTTGGAAGTTCTGGCGGCACATAAGACTCCGACTCGTGCTTCCCGATCAGACGCGGCTGTCGACCGATTCGTGCGTATCTGTCAAGAGCCCCCGGAGGAGGTCCTTTGAGTTACTGGATGAGAAAGTTAATGGAGCCGCATGTTTGGAGGCGGCTGGCCTATGAACGCTTCAGCGAGCCGCTTCACATGAATATCGCGGCTCTTGGAGCGGGCATGTTCGGCGATTTCCGGACAAAAGTTTCCTTCGATCTCGTTGTGCGCCCTCAGAATGCCTTTGCGATGCTGAAGATGGCCGACTACGCCCACAGACTAGGAATTAAAGAGTTGACGGTCGTCGAATTCGGGGTCGCAGCAGGGGCCGGACTGATGAACCTCGCAGAGGTTGGCGAGAGGGTGACGCGGGAGACGGGCGTCTCCTTCCGCATCGTCGGATTTGATACGGGCCGCGGGATGCCGCCTCCTAAGGATTGCCGTGATCACCCGGAGTTGTATCAAGTGGGGGACTACAAGATGGACGAGAAAGCGCTGCGTTCGCGCTTGCCACCGAACGTCGAGTTGATCATCGGCGAAGTCGAGGAGACCGTGCCGAAGTTCACGAAGTCTTTGAGCGCGGAGGCTCCACTCGCTTATATCTGTTTGGATCTGGACTATTATTCATCGAGCTTGACCGCGCTCCAGGTGCTGACCGCCGATGCGGACCTATATCTGCCGCTTACAATTATTTACCTCGATGACCTCGAGGACGACATGCACAATACCCACTGCGGCGAGTTGGCTGCGCTTAAGGACCTAGCTCCTGGATTGGCCCCGCGCGTCATCGAGCGGCATCCGTTTCTGCGCAGTTATCGGCTCATGAAGAACGCTCGATGGGTGGATCATATCTTCTACTATCATGTGGTTGACCATCCGTTTAGGACGCGACTTGACCCCCGTCGTGTGTCAGTCGACCTGGGGAATGCATATCTTCGTTAGAAACCTCGCCGTTCTCTCCGCCGGCTCTGCGTCCTTCGAATCGCCGAAGGGGGTTTCCCATGGTTGAGCCATTTCGCGTCGGCATCGTCGGGGCCGGATCGGTTTCCGATGGCTACCATGCCCCGGTCCTTGCCCAGTTCCCCGGCGTGCGTCTGGAGTGGGTCTGCGACAAGGATGCGGGCAAGGCGAAGTCATTCGCCGCGCGGCACGGAATCCCCGTCTCCGGTGTCGACCTTGAGACGCTGCATCAGGTGGACGCCGTCCTTGTCGCGATCCCGGTCGGACTTCGGGCGAAGACGCTCGAGACGGCCTTCCGCCGCCGCTGGCACGCCTTCATTGAGAAGCCTTTCGCCGTGTCGCTTCAGGAGCACGATGCCATCTTGACGGCAGGGCGTACGGCCGGCGTCCAGGTAGGCGTCGGGTTGATGCGCCGCTTCTATCGCCCGACCTTGATTGCTCTGGACCTTTTACGCCGGAACGCCTTCGGCCCGATCAAGGAGGTTTGGGCCGCCGAGGGCGGGCCTATGCGCGGTTCGGGGCGCGGCGACGATTGGTATCAGAACGATCCATCCGCGGCCGGGGGCGGGGTGCTCATCGAGACTGGTTCGCATCTCATCGACCAGGCGCTGTTCATCACGGACGCGACTTCGTTCGAAAACATCCGAACCAAGTTTGTCTCCTACGAGGGGTTGGACCTGGATGCGCGAGTCTCCGCGCAGGCTCGTCGTCAGGGGCAAACCGAGCCATTCCATCTCGGCGTTTCTTTGAGCCGCATCGAAGACGTCTGCGCGGGGCTGTACTTCGTTTGCGAGAAGGGCAATATGAAGGTCTCCCTCGGTGCTGACGGCGCTGTCGAGTTCGTCGATGGGGAATTCCGCGCTCTTGCCCGTCTCGACGCGAATATTCGCGCCGCCGGCGCCGTCTACCAGGCTTTCTACCTCGAATGGGAATCGTTTATCGCGCAATGTCGTGGCGGCGGCCCCACAGACGCAGGCGCATCGTCGTCGCGACTAGGGACGGCATTGATTGAAGCCGCGTATGGGTTGCGCTTGAGCGAGGCCGCGCGATGAGGCGCGCTGTGGCCATCCTTGGCGCCAACGGGCAGATCGGGACGGTCCTCTGCCGGGAATGGCTTCGTTCCTCGGTGATTCGCCCTGTGGCGATCGTGCGCAATCGTCTAGCCGAGGCCGTGCTTCGAGTCAGACTCGGCGGGGATCTTGAGATCCGTCGTGGATCGGTCGCCGAAACGAAAGACACCTTGCGACTGCTCGAAGGCTGCGAGAGCGTCGTCAATTGCTCCTACGCGAGTTCCGGCGGCTTCCGCGGGAGCCGTCTTGCCAACGAGGCGTCGATCTCCGCCGTGCTGGGAACGCAGAGCGTGCGGCGATTGGTTCAACTCAGCAGTGTCGCTGTCTATGGCGCCAGTCAAGACGGCTCCTCGACTTTTGAGCGTCCGAGGCCGACGAACTCGTATGGCCGCGAGAAGCTCGCCCATGAGAAGTTCTCCATCTCTGCGGCGAAAACGGATTCTGGACGCTTGACTATCGTCCGCGTCGGACATGTCTACGGCGCGGAGCAGGTGATGTCACGATTCATCTTGGAATCGATCTCGGACCGTCGCTTCCGGCTGCCGGATCTGGAGGGTGAGGGTTCTAACTGCGTCTCTCTTCGGGCTATGGTGAGCGGTCTCCAGCGGGCTGTTATCGAGGAGGCGTCGTCGGGGATATTCAACCTCGTCGACAACCCGAATCGCGGTTGGCGGGATATCTTTGCTTGGCATGCCGATTCCGTCGGCTTGCCGATACCCGATCGGCTGACGCGAGAACAGACCCGTGCCGCCGCCTCAGCCGCCTTGGTTCCCGCAGGGGACGACGTCAGCGACGTCGTTCGCGCGACCATCAACGCCGTGCGGCCTGCGGGGCTGGGGCGATTGGCGGCGGCCCCCCCGGTCCGGTCCCGGGTCGATGGCTTGTTTGCGAGCGGTCCGGCCTTTTTGGAATCAGCGATGAGGAAAATTCATGTGACGGGCAGCGTTTCGGCGCAGTTGTCTTGCATCGAGCCAGCCTTTGCTTCGTTGCCTTATTGGATTTTTTTAAACGCGGCTCCTGGTCCGAATATTGCAGGAGACGAGCACTCCTCGGATGAGGGGGCTTCGCAGTTTCTGCATGCTTGGTGGCGGCGCGTTTCGGCCCCGAGGTGGCATGACTAGTTTCGCACCATGGTGTCGGGAATTTGTCGGTATGGTGTTCTTATGCGTTTAGAAAAGGCCCATAAGCCGAACCGGGAATTTTCAGTCCTCGCAGTCGGTCTTGTGGTTTATTATTTCGTTGTTACGGCGCTGTGCCTGTACTCGTTGGAGTGGACGGGGCTACACTCCGGGCCGATATTCCTGGTAGCGGTGGTTTGTTCCGTTCCCGCGGTACTTTCGCTGAAAACCCGTTCCTTCGACCCGCTTGAACCCGTTTGGCTGTATTCTGCGATTTTCTTTCTTGAATTCAGCATTAAGCCGTTATTAACCCTGTGGGATCCTGCCCGCTTCGGGTTCACTATGCTCCCCCTTGACTATGAGACCATGCGCGTTAGCCGTTCGTTACTTATCGCTGCAGGGGGATTGCTCGCCTTTTACTTGGGATATTATTCTGTCCTTAGGATTCGGGCCATCCCCGTTTACCATCTTGCAGACAAGTGGCGGACGGGACGCGAGATATCTGTGTTCTTTTTTGGATTAACTGCGTTCCTCTACGCGGTGTTTTTTTTCTTTTCGAGGGCCGGCTATTCGTTCTCGGCAATCTATCAGAATCGGGCGGCAACAGGAGGATTGAGCAGCGAACTCTCTTTTCTCGTTCACATATTCGGTTGGATCGCAGTGCTTATCCCGTTCCGCCGGTGTCTCGCGAAGAAGAATCTATTGGCCTGGTGCATGTTTGCGGTTCTTTTGCTCGTCGTTATGGCCGGGTTCTCGATCTTCGGTGCCCGCTGGACCCTCTTTTTCATTCCGGTCAGTTTGGTCGTGATCAGTCATTATGTGGTTGCCAGGTTGTCTGCGGCACGGATAGCAATAATATTTTCACTGGTATTCGCCTGCTCAGCCGCGTTCGGAGCGTTCCGAGGAAATTTTGATGCCGCCCGCCTTGCGCCGAGTGCTACCGTGCAGAACCTCGCAGATGAAATGACCGCTTTCGCAGACTGGGACATCTTTCTCGCCATCCAGGATTTTTATCCAGAGTATCGGCCGCATTACAATGGGCGGTTGGCCTCGGAGGCCGTCTTGTGGTTGATCCCGCGCTCCATTTGGCCCGGCAAACCCATTCAGTACGGCTCGGGCAGGATTCAAGACGATATCGCTCCTAATCTCCGCGTCCTAAGCTCGGGAGGCGGCTATACCGGGACGGCCATCAGCCAGTCGACGCTCGGTGAGGGATATGCCGACTTCGGGCTTGGTGGGGCGCTGCTCTACATGGCCATCTTCGGCTTGGTTTGGGGGTGGGTGTATCGCGTGGCCCGCGACAACGTATTCTCGTTCCCGATGGCGGCCACCTATTCTCTGATGTATATCATCATGCCGCTGTGTGTACGAGGCTTTGCGAGTTCCCTGATCTATATGGGACTTTGGGGCTTCCTTGTGACGGCGATGCTTTCTTTCCTCGCCGGCGGGAGGCGGGCTATCGCATGAGCCTTATTTCTGAGCGCAATGCGCGATACTTTCCCGACTTCGTGCCAGGGCATGAAGTGTATTTGAGACGCGCGGCGGAGCTTGCGCCCGTCGGAGGAAAGATACTTCATCTCGGCGCCGGACGTGACGCCATGGGGGTGGTCGCAAGGCTTTCTACCTGTAGCGTCACGGCGGTCGACCCGGACGAACGTGGACTCGCGTTGAACCCCGCTCCGACCAAGCTCAAGGCGGACGGCGAAGAGCTCCCTTTCGTAAATGCTTCGTTCGACATGGTTCTCTGCGAACATGTGTTTGAGCACCTGGAGAGGCCGGCCGCCGTTCTCTCCGAGTGCTCGAGAGTCCTGCGGCCGGGAGGGAGGCTTCTGTTCCTGACCCCGAATCGCTGGAGCTACATCGCCGTTGCCGCCGCGCTCACACCATACCGGTTCCACATCTGGTTTAGGTCGATGCTGATCGGGACCGCCGAGGTGGACACTTTCCCGACGATCTATCGGATCAACACCCGCAGGGACATCCAGGCGCTCGGCCACGCTGCGGGGTTGAGACTCGAATGGTTCGAATCGTTCGTCGGTTGTCCGACCTATTTGGAGACAGGGGAGTGGCTTCATCGCTTCGGAGTGGGCCTGCATCTCCTCCTCGAAAGGCTCCCGGAGCCCTTCCACATCTCCTTTGCCGGATCCTTGCGAAAAGAATGAGGCTGAACCGCGACCTGCTGTGGTCGCTCCTGGGGTACGGCTTGACGTTCCCCTTGGCTCTAGGCAGTTCGGCGTTGGCGGCGCGAGCGCTTGGTCCCGCTGGCCGCGGCGCGCTTTCGGCGATTCTCGCCTTACCCATGTTGCTCCCGTATCTGGCGGCGCTTGGCGCCGTACAGTCGACCATTTACTTCATCGCGCGCAGGCCTCACGATGTGGGCCGCTACCTCGGCACGGCCGTCGCCCTCGGCGTCGCCGCCAGTCTGGCGATCTGCCTCGGCGCTTGGCCCGTTCAGGCATACATTCTGCGCTCGTTCGATGAGTCCGTGCGTCATGCGGGATTGATGTTCCTGCTGTTCGTCCCCGTGAACATTATTTTCGCCTTGCCCTCGTCGGCTTTCCAGGGCCTACAGAGCTTCGCCGCCTTCAATGTCCTCCGAGTAATGCCTCAAGTCCTATATCTCGCGGTGCTTGTGGCGGCGTGGCAGTTGGGTGTCGGGGAGGCGGGATGGATCGCCCGGGCCTATCTCGCCGTTTGTGTAGTTCTTGCCATTCCCATAGCGTGGTTGACCTATGCCGCGATCGTGCGCAGGCGCGTCAGCGCGGATATGGGAACCGTGCGGGAGACGGCGTCCTACGGCCTGTACTCCATGCTCAGCAACCTGCCGACGACGGCTAACCGCAACATCGACCAGCTGTTCATCGCCGCCATGCTTCCTGCGGCCGATTTGGGCTGGTACGCCGTATCCGCTTCGTGGGGGAGCTTGCTGGCGCCCGTGATGTACGCGATCGGTTCGAACTTGTTTCCCCGGCTCGCAGGCGCGGCCGCGGACGACGCTCGGCGTCATTTTGCCGTCGTGCTCAAGTGGTCCCTCCTTCTCATCGCCGGAGCGACGATTTTCCTCCTCGCGCTGACGCCCATCGTCATACCGCTCGTGTTCGGCCAGGCTTTCGCGCCCGCGGTGCGGCCGGCGCGCGTGCTCGTGCTGGCGGGGGCGTTCCTCGCAGTCAACATCGTGCTGGAAGACGGCCTGAGGGGGCTGGGGCGCCTGAAAGTCCTGATGGTCGCGCAATTGGCGGCGCTCGCCGTTACGCTCATCGGCCTGCCGCCGGCGCTGCGTCACGGCGGCATCATGGGGGCGGCCTGGCTGTCTCTTGTGAGCTACGCGACGGCCAGCATCATCCTTGTCGGCGCGTTAAGCCTCCGTCGCGCGGACCCTGAAAAAATAGTCGCAAAATGACATAATAGGCTCTCCCATGGCGAACATTCTCATCGTCGGCGGCGCGGGTTATGTCGGGGGCGCCCTGACCGACCGCCTCCTCACTGCGGGCCACAAAGTCCGCGTCTACGACTTCCTTGTTTACGAGGAATCCTACCGCAAGCCCGTGGATTTCATCTATGGCGACATCCGCGATTGGGCGCGCCTGGACCCCCATCTCAAGTGGGCCGACGCCGTCGTCTGGCTGGCGGCGCTCGTGGGCGAC
The DNA here is from genome assembly GCA_028714015.1 of Elusimicrobiota bacterium. Classification (GTDB taxonomy): domain Bacteria; phylum Elusimicrobiota; class Elusimicrobia; order UBA1565; family UBA9628; genus GWA2-66-18. Next base: position 10,396 of record JAQTNG010000049.1, read on the forward strand.
GGTGCCTGCTCCATGGACCCGAAGCTGACCGAGGAGATCAACCGGGACACCGTCCGCGAGCTCTCGAAGCGCTTCAATGGCCGCATCCTTTTCACCTCGACCTGCTCCGTCTACGGGGCCCAAGACGGCCTGCTCCATGAGGAGTCTCCGCTCAACCCGCTGTCCATGTATGCCAAGACCAAGCATGAAGCGGAGAAGTTCCTGCTCGACAAGAACGCCATGGTCTTCCGTCTCGGCACATTGTTCGGGGTCGGCGACACTTACTCCCGCATCCGGCTCGACCTGGTGGTCAATGTCCTGACCGTGAAGGCCTGTCTCTACAACCGCATCAGCGTGTTCGGGGGAGACCAGTATCGTCCCCTGCTGCATGTCCGGGACGTCGCCGAGGCGGTCGTGCCGAACCTGGAGAGCAAGCACACGGGTCTCTTCAATCTCCACACGGTCAACGTCCGCATCACCGACCTGGCCGACATGTTCCAGAAGCACTTCCCCGGCCTCGAGGTTAATCGCACCGAGGTCAGCTTCCAGGACGGCCGAAACTATCAGGTCACGAGCGAGAAGGCCAAGAAGACCTTCGGCTTTTCCCCGAAGTGGGAGCTCGAGTCCGGCATGCTGGAACTGAAGGCCCTTATCCAGGCCGACCGCCTCAAGAACGTCGCCACCCCGCGCCACTCGAACCATAAATTCCTGAAGGAGATACTGGAGCGTCCCGCCTCGCCGTTGGGCTACGAGACTCCGACTTCGCTATGAAACTTTCCGACACCGAACCGACCTTGATCGCCGGCGGCCTGGCCGTGGACGACCGTGGCTCCCTCTCCTTCATCAACGATTTCGATTTCGCCGGGGTCAAGCGCTTCTACCTCGTCTCCAACCACCAGCAGGGGTTCGTGCGCGCCTGGCACGCCCATAAGAAAGAAGCGAAGTTCGTGTTCGTCGCTTCCGGATCGGCCGTCGTCGGCGCGGTGAAGATCGACGATTGGAAGACGCCTTCCAAGGATCTCCCGGTCAAGCGTTTCGTCCTGTCCGGGGACAAGCCATCCGTCCTCCACATCCCCGCCGGCTACGCCAACGGCTTCATGACTTTGACCGAGGACGCGCAGGTGTTCTTCTTCTCGACGACGAGCCTCGAGGAAAGCCAGGGCGACGACTACCGCTTCGACGCGCGCCACTGGGACTGCTGGCAAGTCGTCGAGCGCTGATCCATGGCTGAAGTCAGCCTTCTGATCCCCTGCCTCAACGAGGCGGAGAACCTCCCGAAGTTCCTCGAGCGCGTCGAGCGCGTCTGCCTCGGCGCGGACCTCGACGTCGAGACCCTCATCCTCGACGACGCCAGCGAGGATGATACCCTCAAGGTCGCCCAGGCCCTGCGCGCCAAACACCGCTCGCTGAACATACGCGTCGTGCACCGCTTCGAGCCGCGCCGCGGCCTCGGCTCCCTTATCCGCTATGGCCTGGCTTACGCGACCGGACGCTACGCCCTGCTCATGACCGCGGACGGGACCCATCCGATCGAGGATCTGCCGAAGTATGTGGCCGAGGCCCGCAAGGGCGCCCAGCTCGTCCAGTGCTCCCGTTACGAGCGAACGGAGGACGGGGAGAACATCCCCGGCCGTTTCAAGGATTACTCTTCCATCTATCGCACAGGTGTTCGCGCTTTGCTCGATTGGGACATGCGGGACCCCACCTGCTCCTTCAAGCTCATGGACCGCACCTTCATGCTGGCCGTGGGCATCCGAGCCAACAACCTCTCTCTCATACCGGAGATCGTCTTCAAGACTCATCTGGCCGGCGGCAAGGTCGTCGTGATCCCGGGCATGCAGTCCTTCCGCAAGAAGGGCATCTCCCAGTTCCATTTTCTGCGCGAGGCTTCCAGTTACGCGTATGTCCTGTTCCGGGCTTGGCTGCACAAGGCCGGGGCCCTGAACTGGTTCTAGATGCATATCGATTTCCTGCCGTTCCTGGCCGATCCTGAGACCGGTGAGTCTCTTAGGCTCGAGGCGTCCCGACGGGAAGGCGCGATCGTCATCGAAGGAAGCCTGCATTCTTCTCGCGCGTCCTATCCCATCGTCCGGGGTATTCCCCGGTTCGCCGGCTATGAAGAGGACGGAGCCTATGCGTCCTCATTCGGCTACCAGTGGAACCGTTGGAAGCGCGTCCAGTTCGAGGCGGAGAACGTCGGCCGCGCGATGGAAGGCCACACGCGGCGGATGTGGGAGAAGATCTGCGCGCTTCCCGGCCGGTTGGACGGGACCGTCGTGGCGGAATTCGGATGCGGTCCGGGACGATTCTTGGACGTCGTCAGGGCCAAAGGGGCGCGCGCCATCGGGCTCGACCTCAGCTCCGCCGTGGAAGCGGCCGCCGAGAATTTCCGCGGCGACCCGGCTGTGTTGATCTGCCAGGCCGATGCGCTGCGTCCGCCGATCAAAGCCGGCGCTCTGGCTGGGGCCTATTCCATCGGCGTGCTGCACCATACGCCGTCGCCGGCCGCGGGCGTGACGGCGATGGCGAGGACGGTCCGGACGGGGGGATGGATCGCGGCCTGCGTGTATCCGAAGGGCAGCTATTACGACAGCCCGCTCGTTCGCCTTTATCGCGCCGTGTTCCGGGCGCTCGCGCCGGTCCTGGGCCATTATCCGCCGCTGGCGTACTCGTACTTCGCCGCATGGGTTCTCAATCCTCTCTCTCGTATTCCCGTGGCGGGGCTCCCGATCAAGGCGCTCTTCCCGTTCGCTCGGATTCCGGATTGGCGTTGGTCCCTGCTCGACACGTTCGACAGCGTGACTCCGACCCATCAGTCGGGCCACGAGACGCGGGAGGTCTACGATTGGTTCAAGTCCGCCGGCGCGGAAACGATCGAGCCGAGCGAGTGGGGCTCGACCGCGTTTCATGCCGTGACGGGAGGCGCGCGTGAGGCCGTCGGCGCTCGTCATGACTGAACCCACGGCGCTGTCCCGCGGCTACGCCGCCGTCGTCCCCATGTACGACGAGGAGTCAAACGCCGAGCGTTGCGTGCGCGCCGTTTCGGCCGCCGTCGCGGCCACGAACCCTCCCGGCGTCGTCATCGTCGTGGACGACGGCAGCCGCGACCGCACTCGGGAGATTCTTCGGCGTCTCATAGTCGAGCACCCTGCTCTTATTGTCGTCGAACACGATGGCAACCGCGGCTACGGCACGGCCTTGGTCACGGGGGCCCGGGAGGCGCACCGCCGGGGACTGGGCTACGTTTTGTTCCTGGACGCGGACCTGACCACGGACCCCAAGTACATCGCCGATTTCGTCGAGAAGATGCGCGGCGATTACGACGTGATCAAGGCGACCCGCTATTCTCTCGGCGGCGGTATGAAGGGTGTGCCGCCGCACCGCGTTCTGATCTCCCGCGCGGGCAACGCGCTGGCGCGGCTTCTCTTTCGCCTTCCGATCGCCGACTGCACGAACGGCTTCCGCGCCGTCAAGACCGATATCCTCGTCCGCCTTCCGCTGCGAGAGAAGGGTTTCGCCGTCATCATGGAAGAGCTTTACTACCTCTTGGCGTTCGCCAAGACCTACGCCGAGGTGCCTTATCTCCTGACGAGCCGGGGCGAGGGGCAAGGCGTGTCCCGATTCGTCTATCGTCCCAAGGTTTTCTTCCAGTACCTGAAGTACGCCGTCCTGAGCCTCGTCGGACCGCCCGTTCTCGACACCCAGACCATCCAGGAGACGCGATGACCCCCCAGACCCTGACGAAGAAGCGCGGAGAGTTCCGGACTTTGACCGCCTGCCGCCTGTGCGGCGGCAAGGACCTGAAGACCTTCATCAATTTCGGCGACTTCCCACTGGCCGGCGCCTTCCTGAAGCCGGAGCAGATACCCGACGAGAAGTTCTTCCCGATGGGCATGCAGTTCTGCGTCTCCTGCACCTGCGTGCAGGTGGACACGGTCATCCCCTTGGACGTCCTGTTCAAGAACTACTTCTACTTCTCCTCGGCCATCCAGACCCTTCGCGACCATTTCGGCCATTTCGCCGAGGAAATGATCGCGCGCTTCGTTAAGCCCAAGGAGTCCCTGGTCGTCGAGATCGGCTGCAACGACGGCGTGTTCCTGCGCCATCTCGCCGCCAAAGGCGTGCGCAACGTCGGCGTGGACCCGGCGACCAACGTCGTCGCGACCATCAAGGACCCGGGCGTTATCGCGATCAACGACGGCTTCAGCGAGAAGGTGGCCAGGAAGATCGTCGCCGAGCACGGCAAGGCCGACGCGGTCGTCTCCAGCTTCTCCTTCGCCCACATCGACGACATGCACGAGGTCATGCGCGGCGTGGACGCCGTCCTCGGCGAGAAGGGGGTGTTCGTCTTCGAGCTGTACTATCTCGGCGTGGTCATCGAGGAGATGCAGTACGACATGATGTACCACGAGCACATGAGCTACTACACGCTCGCCTGCCTGGAGAAGTTCCTGGGCCAGTACGGGCTCGAGGTCTTCGAGGTCAAGAAGATCGCACTGCGCTCGGGAACCCTGCGCTTCTACGCCCAGCGCAAGGCGGCGCATCCGCATCCGATCTCGCCCAGCGTCCAGGCCCAGCGCGACGAAGAGAAGGCCAAGGGCCTCCTCGACGCGAAGACCTACGAGGGCTACGGCGAACGCGTCCACAAGACGAAGGTCGAGCTGATGAAGCTGCTCGACCAGCTGAAGGCCCAGGGCAAGAGCATCATCGGCTACGGCGCCTCCGGCCGCGCGACCATCATCATGAACTACTGCGGCATCGACAAGCGCTACCTGGACTTCGTCGTGGACGACGCGCCGGCCAAGCACGGCTTCCTGACGCCGGGCACCCACTGCGAGATCAAGCCGTGGACCTATGTCGAGGCTATGGCCAAGAAGCCGGACTACGCCCTCGTCTTCGCCTGGCCCTTCATCGAAGAGGTCAAGAAGCGCCGCGCCGACTATCTCAAGAACGGGGGGCAGTTCATCGTCCCCCTGCCCGCGGTGAAGGTTTTCGGGGCCTGATGTCCCTGAGCCCCAAACGCGTCCTGATCCTGGGCGGCACCGGCATGCTGGGAAGCATGCTGTGGAGCCATCTGTCGCCCTTGTCGGGCCTGCGCGTGCGGCGCACCCAGCGTCGCGACAAGGCGGGAGAGGGCTACTTCGACGCGCAGGGGCCCGAAGCCGACCTGGAGCGCCTGTTGGAAAATGGGGGCAGCGGGACGGACTTCGTCGTCAACGCGCTCGGCATGACGAAGCCGGAGATCAAAGAGGGCGACGCGGCCTCCGAGGCCGCGGCCTGGGCGGTCAACGCGGAACTGCCCAAGCGCCTGGCCCGCGCGGCGGCGAGCGCCAAGGCGCGCGTGATCCACATCTCGACCGACGGCGTCTTCTCCGGCAAGTCTGGCCCCTACGACGAGTCGGCCGTTCCCGACCCGATTGATTTATACGGACGCACCAAGCTGGACGGCGAGGTGTCCGACCCCCGCGTGCTCACCGTGCGCTGCTCCATCGTCGGCCCCGACCCGGACAAGGGCCGGGGCCTGTTCGAGTGGTTCCGGGGCCTCGGCGACGCCGGCCGGGCCAAGGGCTTCACCGATCAGATGTGGAACGGCGTGACCACCCTCCAGTTCGCGGAGCTGTGCCGAGAGATCATCGCGCGGGACGCGTTCGACGGC